>VGFB01000589.1 GCA_016869015.1 Armatimonadota bacterium | reverse complement strand
GGGTCCGCGGTCTCCGCCGACGGCCTGCGCGTCACCAACCTCGCCGCCGACGAGACGCTCCGTTACCCCCTCGCCCTGCTCATCGGCGAGGCCGACGCCCCGGACGGGGCGACGCTGACCGTCGCTCGCCGGGCCGACGGCGCCGAGCCGCGCTCGTTCACGACGACGGTCCTGGGGGGGCGGTTCAAGGCCCTGGTCGAGCTGGTGCCGGGGGAGAACCGGCTGGCCCTGTCGGCCGGCGAGGCCCAGGCGGGGCTTGGCCTGCGGTACACGCCGCAGACGAACCCCTACTACGTCCGCTGCATCTACTACACGGACGCCTCGGGCAACACGGAGTACCAGACCGAGATCGAGGGTGACGCCCAGGACTATGCGGGCAAGCTGGACGCCTCGATGAAGCTGCTGCAGACCTTCACCGCCGAGACGCTGAACGATCAGGGCTATGGGCGGAAGACGTTCAACCTGGAGCTGGACGAGGCGGGCCGGGTGCGGGTGCACGTGGTGCGCGGCGAGCATTCGGTCGAGTACTACCACGCGCGGGACGGCGGGCAGCTGTACGGGGAGATCCACGGCCACCTCGCCCGCACGATGCCCGACCCCTTCGCGAAGAACGTCGTGCTGATGGCCTTCACGCGCTGGGACGCGGCGGGGAAGAAGGCCCTGGCCCACACCGCCCTCGGCGGGGGAGACATGGGGCTCTTCGGGAGAGGCGATCTCTTCACGTGGCCGAGCAGCGTGGAGGCGATCCAGCCCGCGTTCTCGGACGAGACGCGCGTAGATGCCGCCCGCTCCTTCGATGACAGCGCCGGCCGCAGCACGTACTGGGGCCTCGCCGCGACAACCCTCGGCGCAACCATCCACGAGACGGGGCACGCCTTCGGCCTGCCGCACAGCCCCGACCCCTTCTGCATCATGTCGCGCGGGTTCGATCACCTCAACCGCAGGTTCACCCTCGTCGAGCCGCCCAGCGCCCGCCGCGCCGAGCCATACCCGTTCCCCGGCGCCGAGACTGCCCGGTTCAGCGTGGCGGGACGGCTGGCCTGGCACCGCTGGTTCCAGCTGGAGGGCCGGGAATACCGCGACGGCCCGGCTGCCGAGGTGCAGACCGATCCCGAGGCGGGAACGCTCGTGCTCACGTCGCCGTACGGCCTGCGCGTCGTCGGCATCAACGGCGACGATCACTCGCGCGAGGACGACGTGTTCAACGGCGAGCCGCCACGCCGCCTGGAGTACCGCATCGCGGACCTCCAACGCCGCGGCGGGGGAAAGGGCGTCTACCTGGCTCTGATCGACGCCGAGGGGAACGAGATGCACGTGGGGGCGGATCGCCTGGCCGATCCGAGGCAGTTCGTCCGAGCGTGGCGCTTCTCGGCAGAGGCCGTCGAGTGGCCCGCGCGAGATCGCTTCGTGGAGGTCTCGCCGGAGCGCGTGACGGAGCTCGCGGCTCAGCTCGCCGCTCGAGGCCCGGAGACCTCCGACAGCGCCTTCATCAACCTCTTCGGGCGGTATCCCGCCTCGGAGGACCGCGTCGCCTACGGGCTGTGCACGGTGCGGGCGGACGCGGAGCGCCAGGTCGTCCTGCTCACCGGCAGCGATGATGCGCTGCGCGTGTGGTTGAACGGACAGCTCGTCGTCGGGAAGCTGGTGCTCCGCCCGCCGGCGCCCGACCAGGACGCCACGCCGCTCACGCTGCAGGGGGGCGAGAACGTGCTGCTCGTCGAGGTGTCCAACGGCGGCGGGGGCTGGGGCTTCTATGTGAGGCTCGAGAACCCGGACGGCGGGAAGCTGAGCCTGGACGAGGAGGGGCGGCTGGTAGAACTGACTCCCTGACCGCTACTGCCTTGTCAGCCGTGACTGCACGAACCACGAGTGACGAGGCGCTGGAGTCACGGCTCGGATGCCTTCCTGTAGCTCCGCCCGCGCTCATTACGGCTCGTCCGCGCGTTCCTCGGCGACGGTCCAGGTCGCAATGCGGTCAGCCAGGTAGAACGCGACGGCCTCGTCGTCGACCTGTCGGGGAAGATGCTGGTAGAGGTAGATCGCCTCCGAGTAGCGCCCGTAGCGGGCCAGCTCCTCGGCCCATGTGACGTAGGGCCTCAGCGGCCCGCCGGCCGCCCGAATCTCGCCCACCACCAGCTTCAGCGAGGCCTTGAACCACTCGGTGAAGGCCGCGGGTTGCAGGTCGTTGCCGAGCTCATCCAGCAGCCTCTTCGCCTCGTCGTACCGTCCGGCCCGCCACGCCACGGCCGCCTGCAGCGAGCGGTACCAGGTCTGGCTTCCCGCGCGCGTCGGTTCATTGACCATCCCGTCCATCAAGCGGGCGACGTCTTCATAGAGGCCGGGGCGCCGCCAGATCTCCGTGAGTCCCTCCTCGCGCTCGATCATCCGGATCACGTTGATGAGGTACCAGGGCACATCCGTCTCGAAGCGCCCGCTGTCAAGGCAGTCCAGGCCGAACTCGTACATCTCGTCGACGCTACCATACCAGCGGGGGAGCAGGCTCCACAGGACCTCCCCGTAGGCGGGCATGTAGTCGAACTGCGCGGCCCTCACGCGCGCAAACCACTGCCAGAACTTCTCCCCGCGGGCGTCGCCGATCCCCCGGCAGACTTCGATCATCTGGGTGGCGGCCTCCGGACACTCCGGGTGGTCCTCCCAGGCCGTGGTGAAGTGGTGGCGCGCCTCCTCAAGGTGCCGCTCGTAGCCCTCCTGCCCCGCCTCGGTGACCGTGTTGGCGAACCCCGCTCCCCGCTCCTGCCACGCCTCCGCGATCTCGCGGGCGCCGGCCACCATGTGCCCCAGCCACGGGTCCGCATTGGGCAGAGCCGCGAGTCCCGATTCGATCCGCGCCGCCCTCGAGGTGAACTGGGCCCGCCAGTTGATCTCACTCCCGACCTGCAGCCAGAAGAACCGCCGCCCCTCGCCCTCGTAGCTGCCCTCCCCAACGGCCTCGATCAGCCACTCGGCGGCGAGGTCGAGCCAGGGCGCGGCCGGGTCCTCACCGTCCGTGCTCGTCTCCAGGATCAGCTTGCCCATGCGCAGCGCCGCCGCCCACGCCCGACACCGCGGGTACTTGCTCTCGCGGAAGCCCTCCACCGCGCCCGTCACAAGCGGCTTGGCCTCCTCCGGCTTCCCGGCCGCATGCAGCGCGACACCGATGCAGTACTGCACCAGAGGGTCCGAGCAGTTGCCGTCGAGAAGCGGCTCGGCGGCCGCCAGCAGTTCCTCGGCCGCGGGGGCATCCCGGCCCCCCGTGAAGCTCCGCGCACACAGATCGAGGAGCGCCTCGGCGTCATCGTCCCAGGCCGGGTTGCGAACCCCTACCTGCCGATAGGCCTCCACCGTGGTCGCGCGGTTCCAGACGAGGAGCTTCTCGCGGAACTCACGATCCGTCGTGGGCATGAGCGTCTGGGCTGCGACCGCGCCCATCGTGGACGCGACCAGGGCCGCAGCGAGCGCCGTCACTCTCCACGCCATCCTGATCTCACCCCCAAGTACCCTCCTATCGGCCAACACCATGATTCGCCGCCGAGGCGGCAAGTCCCTGTGCCGCTGAGGCAGGGGGCGGCCCGGGCTGGGGCGAAGTAGACGGCTAGTGCGGTGTCCCTCGTGACTGTCTGCACTGGTGGACGGCCCGTTCCGCACGCCCATCCGTCACCATCGCCGTCGCCGTCGTAGGACGGAGCGCTGCTCCGTCACCGTGACCGTCGCCGTTCCGTGCCTGCGGGTCGCCCGACCCGCGCCGTTCGTCGTTGCCGTGCGAGTCGCCGTCGTAGGACGGAGCGCTGCTCCGTCACCGTGGCCGCCGTTGTCGTAGTGGGCCCTTCGATCGACGACGACACATCCTCACAATCACGAGTGACGCCGCACTGGTGGCGTGTCAGCCGTGAAGCCTTGGGTCGTCGTGGGTCGGCTCACCAGAGCCGACAGAGCCTTCAGGTCAATGCCGGACGGCGTCGGCTCTGGTGAGCCGACCCACGACGACCAACGGCGACTGCCACAATCACGAGTGACGCCGCACTGGCGCGCCA
>VGFB01000588.1 GCA_016869015.1 Armatimonadota bacterium | reverse complement strand
CGGGCCCGGCGTCGGGAAGCGTGAGCCGCAAGAAGCAGGGGTACTTCTCGCTGTCGCTCACGGCGTCGATGGCAATCCCGCCATCCACGGCGCGGTCAGTCCATCCGGTGAAGCCGGGCCGCCCCGAGCCGCCCTGGCTCGTCGGCATGCAGTCGGTCCATGGGTTCACCGAGCCGCTCAGCTCCCACCCGTCGCCGACCCAGGCGTAGATCAGCGCGCCCTGCACGTCGCCGCCCGTGTAGAGCAGCCAGCGAACCTGGGGGTTCTGCAGCAGCAGGTAGTCGTCGCTCAGCTTCCGCGCTTCAGCCTGCTTCGGCCGGCCGGGCGGCAACTCCGGCAGCTCGGGCCAGATGGGAATGCCGCTGATGATCGAGGTACCGGTGGTCGCACAGAAGGCCGTCGCCTCGACCTTGAGCCCGCCCACCTCGGGTACGCCGAGGTCGAACTCGATCGCGGCGCTCTCACCTGGGGCCAGGCGCTCGACGGGCCTCTCGACGCCGTTGCAGGTGACCGTCGCGCCGTGCTCGGGAAGCACCGCGCCCTTGCCCGTGTTCGTGACGCCCGCGCGGACGATCAGCTCGTCGCCCGCGATGGTCACACCCCTCGCCGGGCCGCAGCTCGTGAGCCGCAGCAGCGGCTCCCAGCTCCCGCCCCAGGCGTCCGCCACCTGCAGACCCTCTGCCCGCCACTGCCACTGCACGCAGCTCGACACTTCGCCGAAGTCGAAGGAGACGAAGGTGAGGCCCGGTCGATCCACCGCCTGCTTCGCCTGGGCCCCTTCGACCGGCTTGCCGGCGGCATCCAGACCCTCGACCACGATCTCCCCCGTGCCGCCCTCCACGTCCGCGACCACGACGCCCCCCGCCCCTGAGACCGGAGTCACCTGCTGCAGCGTCCGGCCGTCGGTGCAGACGACCAGCGGCTCGCCGAACATGGCCCAATCGTAGTTGCTGTTCGCGTCCGGGCCGCAGTCCGTCTGCAGCGAGACGGTGGCCTCGAAGGCGCCGCCGCCTGCGGGCGCCTCGTAGAGCTGCGCCGCGACGGGCACCCACTGGCTCTCAGTCACCTCCGCCGTCAGCAGGTCGCGGCCGTCCACGTCGACGTAGAAGCGCGCCCCGTCGGCCGGATGCTCCTCCTCGCCCCAGGTGAACCCGTCGGCGATGCCGACGTAGGTGATGAGGAAGGCGCGAACGCCTCCAGACAGGCCGATGCTGATCGGGGGATAGGTCGCGACGGAGCGATCGGCGTTCTGGGGATGGAGGAACACGGCGGGCATTGACACCTGGCTCGCCGTGCCGGGGCGGCGCACCGCGGCCGACATCGAGTTGGTGATCTGCGCTTTCGCGAACTCCTCGACCCCGTTCCACCAGGCCGTGGCCGAGCGCTGCTCGGCCGCCTGAGCGCGCGAGGTCAGACAGGCCAGACACAGAAGCGCAATCATGGGAAGCCCTCCCTCGAGGCGCCGACGTGAGGGAGGAACTCTTCACGGGGCAGCACGGCAGGTCCTTCTTGCGGGGTGGGCGCGATTCATCGCGCCCGATACCGGGCCGTCAGCCCTCGACGATCTTGATCCACAGCTTCCGGGGGCGGGGGCCATCGAACTCGCAGAAGTAGATGCCTTGCCACGTGCCGAGCACCGGTTTGCCCTCAGCGATGATGACCTGCAGCGAGGGGCCGACGAGCGTGGACTTGATGTGGGCGTCCGAGTTGCCCTCGCGGTGCCGGTAGTATGGAGCCCGATGGGGTGCGATCTCCGCCAGCCCCTTCAGCACGTCGCTCACGACGCTGGGGTCCGCGTTCTCGTTGATCGTGATCCCCGCCGTGGTGTGCGCGACGAAGAGGGTGGCCACGCCGGACTTCACTCCGGACTTCCCGATGATCTCGGCGACCTGGCGCGTGATGTCCAGGAACTGCTCGCGGGACTGCGTGGTCAGCGATAGCTGCGTGAGCACTGCCCTCATCCCTTTCTGCGATGGTGAATCGAGGCGGCGGTCGCTCTCATTATGCCCCGTTTGGCCGCCGAGTCAACCTGGAACGGCCGGAGTCTGGGAGTCTGGGAGAACGGCAACATCGAGGCAGGAGGTCCGGGGCAGCGGCTACGCCGAATCCCCCCGCATCCGGACGGGGAGGGACGACGATGCCCGAGCCCTTGACCGCCGCACAGCTGGAAGCGCTGAAGCAGTTCATCACGCCCACGGTGAGCAACGCCATTGAGCTGTTCGGTGTGCGGCGGCGCACCGAGGGCTTCATGCTGCCGGGGATCGAGTGCCGCTTCCCCGAACTCGGCGCGATGGTCGGCTACGCTGCGACCGTTACCTTCCGTGCCTGGGAACCGGGCGCGAGCACCGTCGACACGGCCGCTTACTATGCCCACGTCCTGTCCATGCCTGCACCGCGGGTGCTGGTGGCGCAGGATCTCGATGAGGTGCCGATCGGCGCCCTGGTGGGCGAGGTAAACTCCTCGGTGCACCGCGCGCTCGGGTGCGTGGGTCATGTGACCAACGGCGGCGTGCGGGACCTGGACGAGTGCCGCTCGATCGGCTTCCACCTGTTCTCGGGGTGCGTGCAGGTCGCCCACGCCTACGTCCACCTGGAGGGCTTCGGCGAGCCGGTGCAGGTCGGCGGGGTGACGGTGAGCCCGGGGGATCTCCTCCACGCAGACCAGCACGGTGTGTGCCTCGTGCCCCACGAGGTGGCGCCCCATCTCGCCGAGGCCTGCCGCGAGATGGAGGCTCTCGAGCGGCCGCTCATCGAGCTCGCCCGGTCGCCCGAGTTCACGCCGCAGGGCTTTCTCCAGGCGCGCGCGGAGTTCGGCGAGCAGTTCGCGAACCTCCAACGACGTTACGGCGGAGCAAGCCGCTAGATGGGAGCGTGACCGATGACCCGTAAGGAGCGTTTCGAGCGCGCCCTACGCTGCGAAGAGGTGGACCGGCTGCCGTTCTGGGTGAAGGTCTTCGGACCGGATTACCTGTATCGCCAGGACTCGAAGTACGGCCGCATGAGCGACCTGGAGCTCGCCGACTTCCTCGATCTAGACCACATGGCCGGCGGCGGCGCGCCGGTCGTGGGCCGCAATCTGCGGGTCGAGCACCGGGTCGAGCAGGAGAACGGGCGTCGCGTGATGACCTGGAAGACGCCCGGCCGCACGCTGGTCGGCGTCGACGGCTTCGACGAGGGCTCGCAGTCCTGGCACCCGATCGAGTTCCCGATCAAGTGCCTCGACGATCTGCGCGCCGCAAAGGACACCTACGCGCACGCCGAGTGGGAAGCGCAGGACGAACTGGTCGCCCACAACCACGAGCGCCTGCGGCAGGTCGGGGAGCGCGGCATCGTGATGACCGGCATGGGCATTTCGCCGCTGATGAACCTGCTACAACACCTCATCGGGCCCGAGCAGACCTACTACTTCCTGGCCGACTACCCCGACGAGATGGACGAGCTGATCGCGCTCATGCACGAGGAGCGGCTGCGCTTTCTGCGGGCGCTGGTGACCAGCACGCCCTTCACCTACATCTGCTCGGTCGAGAACACCTCAACCACGCTGCTCTCACCGGAGGTCTTCGAGCGCTACTGCCGGCGGCATCTGCAGGATTACGCTGAACTCATCGTCGAGCACGGGAAGGTCCACGTGCTGCACCAGTGCGGGAAGCTGAAGGCCTTGCTCCCGAGCATCGATGCGTTGCCCTCGGCGGCCATCGAGGCCTTCACCAGCCCACCCGTCGGCGACACCACCCTCGCCGACCGGGCGCGTCTGAGCCCCCGTACCGCCATCATCGGCGGCACCGACGTGACCCTGTGGCTCCGTCCGGCGACTGAGATCTGCGCGCGCATCGAGGCCTCTCTCTGCGAGGCGGGCTCGATGCAAGGCGTCGTGCTCACCTCCGCCGGCGTGATGACGCCCCTGTGCCCCATCGAGCGGATCATGGAGGTGCGGGAGTTCTGCCGGAAGCTGACGCCGGAGAGACTGGGATAGAGGACGCCGATGACCGGACGCGAGCGGACCTTGCGCGCCTTGAGCTTCCGCCCCGTCGACCG
>VGFB01000587.1 GCA_016869015.1 Armatimonadota bacterium | reverse complement strand
GTCGCCGTCGATCCTGTCCCGCTCAACCAGCTCCTCGGCGGGAATGCCACGCCTGAGCCGCCCAAGGAGCCTCAACCTGAGTCAAGCAGATAGCCCAGAGTATTATTGAGGGTCTGAATTGCCGGCAGTCGCCTCGGCGGCGGCCTGCGAGGTCTGCGCCAGCGGGAAGCGCTCCTCGGGGCTGAGCAGCGTGCGCCCCTGCAGCCCCACGATGACGGTCTGCGCCAGCAGCCCCACCACGAACCCCAGCGCGTTGCCGATGACCGGGTAGAGCAGGAAGTGCACATCGGTGCGCTTGGTGAGGTACCAGATCGCGACCGCCGAGGTCAGCCAGCCGATGACGGCGGCCGCCGGGCGGATGCGGATCGGCAGGAAGGCCAAGGCCATCAGCGCGAGGACGCCCGTGGTCGTGAAGCTCATCACCATGCTCCACATGTCCTGGGCGTCCTTGCCGAGCTGCCAGAACACGACGGCCATGCCCATCGCGGCGAGGCCGGATAGCACCGTCAGGGCCCGGATGACCCACAGATAGTGGGAATCCGGACGATCCTTGACCCAGAACCGCTTGTAGAAGTCCTCGACACAGACTGTCGCGCCGGAGTTCATGATGGCGGAGATGGTGGACATGGCCGCCGCGAAGATGGCCGCCAGCACCAGGCCGCGCACGCCGAAGGGGAGGGTGGTGGCGATGAAGTGGGGGTAGATGGCGTCGTTCTTCAGGCCCTCGATGGCCTCGGGCCCGACGGCCTGGTAGTAGATGAACAGAGCCGCCCCGATGAAATAGAACATGAAGCCCAGGGGAATGTAGCCGAGGATCGAGATCCAGACGCTCTGGTTGGCCTCGCGGGTGGAGGCCGTCGCCACGTAGCGCTGGGTCATGTCCTGCTGCGTCCCGTAGATGCGGATCGTCTCGAAGAGGGTCTGCAGGACCAGCCACCAGGTGGTGAGCTGCGTGAGGTTGGTGGAGGGTTCCCACATGCGGAACTTGTGATACTGAGCGGCGAGGCCGAGGAAGTCGCCGTGGGCGAGGCTGGTGCCCCAGAGGATGTACGCGACGCTGAGAAGCGCGCCGAGGGCGAAGATGACGACCTGGATGGCGTCGGTCCAGATGACGGCCTCGATGCCGCCGTACACGCAGTAAGCGATCGTGACGAGGCCCATGATCGCGATGGAGTAGGTAATGTCGGTCTTCGTGATCTCGCTGAAGGCCAGCGCGGGCAGGTAGAGCGTCAGCCCGGCGCGTCCCGTCGAGAGGGCCAGGAAGCAGAGCGAGGCGAGCACCCGCGCCACGACGTGGATGCGCTGCTCGAGGAACTGGTAGACGCTCACGACCCCCGCCGCGCGGTACCAGGGCAGCACGAAGCGGGTGATCACGACGGCGGTGACGATGAGGAAGGGCAGCTGGACGGCCCAGAGCCAGTCATCGCCCCCGAAGGCCTTCCCGGGGAGCGCCATCATCGTCAGGGCGGAGAGGTAGGCCCCCAGCAACGAGAGCCCCACCAGTACCGAGCCCATCCGGCCCGAAGCGGTCTGATAGCCGGTGGTGTCTTTCACGCGCCGTCCGCTCCACCACCCAATGGCCAACATGCCGATGAGATAGGCGAACACCACCGCCCAATCCAACACGCCAAACGCCGAGCCGCCGTCTGCCATCCGCGCGTCACCATCCTGCCTGCGAGGCTGCCGATCGCTATCGCGTCATGGGAAGCGGGTTCGTGAGGGGAAGAGAGAAGGCCTTCCCAAAGACGCAGGAGAGGGACCGGGTCTACCCTAACAGCGCGTCGTCCAGTTCCCCGATCACCGCCCCCCAGTCCTTTTCCCCTGCCTCGCGGAGTTGGCGGAGCTCGGGGTCGCGGCGAGGGTCGGCGGCGGTGCGCCGGAGGGCGGCGTGGCGGCGGGTGGCCTGGCGGTGCAGAGGCAGGACCTCGCGGCGGTAGCGGCGCTCGATGGCCTGTTGGGCTTGGGGCGGGAGGAGGGGGACCTGGAGACGGCGGATCTCGTCGAAGCTGATGTTCGGGACGCCGACGCCGTTGGCGACGCGGGAGACCTGAGACCGGCCGAGGGTCGACTTCAGGAAGGCAGCCAGGTAGAAGGGGTTGAGGCCCCGGAGGCGGATGAGATCGACGAAGGAGCCCACCCCGGCGGGCGAATCGTCCAGGAAGACCGCGACCCGGTGCTTGCCCAGCGAGCCCTCGCCCGAGCGCGGCAGCACCACGTCCCCGGGCTGCAACGTCGAGCGCGGCGAGACCCAGGGGCTGCCGACCGCGACGCGCGGCGCCTCCGTGAGATCGACCCCGCAGAAGCCCACCTGGCCCTGATTCACCAACGCTACCGCGCGGTGGGCGTCCGCCGTCTCTGGTCCGCAGTCCGCAGTCTCGGCGTGACGGCCGGTCACAATCGGGCCGTAGGTGAGCTCCGAGATGAAGTCCCCGAGCGGCGTGAGAGGCCACCGGCAGGCCTCGAGGAGCTCGTCGTAGCCGGGGCGCCAGTAGGCCGGGTCGAGGCGCTCGACGAGGCGAGGGTCGGATTGGGGGCGCTCAACCCGGAAGTCGAGGCCCATCGGGGGCGAGGTCGCGGCTGAAGCCGCCCCTACAGTGGGGGGCCAGTTCTCGACTTCCCCCAGGAGGACGCGGTGTGACGGCGAAGGCGGTCGGGCGGTCATGAGCAGGAGGACCGTCTTGGCGGCGGCTCCGGTGCGGCGGAAGGTGCTCTTCGGCAGGCCCATCACGGCATCGACCTGCACTTGGGCCAGCAGGCGGGCCCTCGCGGTCGCGTAGCGGGCATTGGCGGCGAGGCCCTCCGGGACGATCATCACCACGTGGCCGCCCGGGCGAACGAGCGCGAGGCAGAGCTCCACGAACAGCAGTTCGGCAGGGTAGCTGCGAAGGCGACTGGGAGGCACCGATCGCCGCGAGCCCCCCGGCAGGGCCCATAGAGCGTAGGCCTCGGCCAGCGCCCGCGCCTCCGTCTCCCCCGCCTCCCGCAGGCCCGCGGAGCCGGCTCCGTAGGGCGGGTTCGCGACCACGAGGTCGAAGGTCCCTCGCCCTCGGGGCGCTGCGAGGCCGCCCAGGGCATCGGCCACGGCCGCGCGGGGGCCGCCGGGACCCGAGAATGCGCGACAGGCGAGGTCCGGGTCACGCTCGATGCCGAAGGCGCGGTCGGGGGAGGTGAGCCCGCGTTCGAGGGCGCGGAACAGGAACGCCCCCTCGCCGCAGGCGGGGTCGATCAGGCGCGGAGAGGGCAGCGGGCCGTACAGCGAGTCGATCAAGCCATAGGCCAGATCGACGGCCTGCAGTGGCGTGAAGTGCTGAGCGTAGTCTTCGATGGTCACGGGTCGCCTGCTGTGTCTGTGACGCGCGAGCGTCACGGGCTTCGATCGCGATTCCCGCGCACGGGCCAGGGCCCATGCCATATGGCTCAAAACGGCATGGGGCGAAGAATCGCTCTTCGCCCCATGTTTCAGTGCTGGTCCGGCCGTGCGCGGAGCCCCCCCGACGCGGCGCCGGCACGGTTCGGTCGAGCGCTCGGTTACACGCTCACGTTGGCAATCGCGTCGCCATCGGCCACGGTCATCAGTTTCACGCCGCCGGCCGTGCGGCTGCGGGCGGTGATGTCATCGATATTGACGCGCAGCGCCATGCCCTGCTTGGTCACCAGGAGCACGCTCTGGCCCTTGCCCGTCTCGACGCCTACAGCGGCGGCGACCGGACCGGAGTCGTCCGTCACCTTCATGCCGCCAACGCCCTTCCCACCACGACCGCGAACCTGAAACTCGTCGATCATGGTGACCTTGCCCATGCCCTTCTTGGTTACGATCAGGACTGCGTTCGCCAAGGGGGTCACTCCTTCTCAGTCTGTTTGAGCCCGCGCCCCAGCTCCGGGCGGTGCGATGCAGCACCGGAATTGTAGTACACGCGAGGCGGGGCGTCAAGGCAGGATTCGGCCATTTGCGGGCCTTGGGGGGTTTACAGGACCGGGCAGTTATGGTATGTTCTGTCTGCGCGGTGGAGCAGTCAGGTAGCTCGCAAGGCTCATAACCTTGAGG
>VGFB01000586.1 GCA_016869015.1 Armatimonadota bacterium | reverse complement strand
GGTGGGTCACTGTCCCCGGCGGGATCGGCCTTGAGACCTGGATCTCCGGACCCTCGGCCGTCTCACAGGCCTCGGCCTGGACGACCAGCGCGTGCCTCCCCGGCGCCGGGTCGGTGAAGCTGACCGCGCCCCACCATGTCGGCGCGCTCATGGCCTCATTCGGGTCCCACGCGTCGTCGTCGCAGTAGGCGAAGGCGTCGAGGTTGATCCCGCCGCCCTTGAGGTTGCGCCAGGTCAGGAGATGCTCGCCGGCAGAGACTGTCAGCCGACAGACCGAGGCCCAGCGGCTCGCCTCCCAGGACCCCGTGTCGGGGAGGTTCTCCAGGGGCACGAACTCGCCCTCATCGAGCTTCAGCGCGGAGGCGCCGCCCATCTCGGGTCGGTCATAGGAGGCCATGTTGTGCCCGTATCGCAGCCAGACACGGTACTCGCCATCGGCCGGGAAGCGCACGCGCCAAGTGAGCGTGTCACCCACGTTGTGCGTGTTCTGAACGCCGGAGCCCATCGCCCCGCGCTCCCACGCCTCGCCGCCGAAGTCCGCGAACAACCAACCACCGGTGTACGGCTGCGCCGGGTCGTAGTTCGGGTGCCGCGCCCGGCGCGCCCACGACTCCCCGACCCGTAGCAGGCGGAAGGCGAATCCCTCGCGGGTGACGGCCGGCAGCGGCGCCGACCACAGCCCCTCATCGCTTCGGCTCCAGCTCACCACCGGCACGCCGCCGCTCAGCACAGCCTCTTCGCCGTCGGCGGCGCGGTAGGTGATCGGGCACTCGGCCGTTCCCGAATCCTCCGGCCCGAACGCCAGGGGCTCGCCCAGGCGGTACGTCCCTCCTTGCAGGACCACCTCGACCGGCTGCGTCAGGCCCGCGGCCGTGAGCTGCCGTACGGCCGCCTGCGCGCGAGCCGGCGTGGCAAAGGCCGTCTCCGGCGCGCGCCCGGAGGCTGAATCATCGCCTTGCGGCGAGACGTACAGTCGGGTCACCGCGTCCTGGGCCGAAGCGATTGTGAAGATTGCGAAGAGGAGGAACGCGGCAAGAGACTCAGTCATGCATGCGTCTCCAGGGGCGCGCGGCGCCCGTCAGTGTGCCCGCAGCCGGTTGAGCTCGGAGATCTCATCGCGGAGGGCGGCGGCGCGCTCGAAGTCCAGGGCGGCCGCGCACTCGCGCATCTCCTTCTCCAGTGACGCGATCACGGCCCCGAGGTCATCGGGCTCCAGGTCGCCGACCGCCGCGAGGTCCACGGTCGCCACGGCGCGGCGCTGGGTCTCCTCGTGGGACCGTATCGTATCGCGCACAGCCTTCTCGATGGTCGCCGGCTCGATCCCGTGTTCCTCGTTGTGGGCCGACTGCACGGCCCGGCGGCGGTTCGTCTCGTCAATGGCCTCGCGCATCGCCGCCGTGATCTCGTCGGCGTACATGATCACCCGCCCGTTCACGTTGCGGGCGGCCCGCCCGGTGATCTGCACCAGCGAGGTCGTGGAGCGCAGGAACCCCTCGCGGTCCGCGTCCAGAATGGCCACCAGCGAGACCTCGGGCAGGTCCAGACCCTCCCGCAGCAGGTTGATCCCGACCAGCACGTCGTAGGCCCCCAGCCGCAGGTCGCGCAGCAGCTCGGTGCGGTCGAAGGTCTGCACCTCGGAATGAAGGTAGTGAACGCGAACCCCGAGCTCGGCGAGGTACTCGGCCAGATCCTCGGCCATCCGCTTCGTGAGCGTCGTCACCAGCACGCGCTCGTGGCGTTCCGTGCGCGCCCGGATCTCGGCGACGAGATCGTCGACCTGGTTCTCGGTCGGCCGAACCTCGATCTCCGGGTCGATCAGGCCGGTCGGACGGATGATCTGCTCGGCGATCTGGGAACTGTGTGCCAGCTCGTAGGGGCCCGGCGTCGCGGAGACGTAGATGACCTGGTTGATGCGCTGCTCCCACTCGGCGAAGGAGAGCGGCCGGTTGTCGAACGCCGAGGGCAGGCGAAACCCGTGCTCTACCAGGTTCCGCTTGCGGGAGCGGTCACCCTCGAGCATGGCCCGCAGTTGCGGAATCGTCTGGTGCGACTCGTCGATGACCATGAGGAAGTCGGCCGGGAAGTAGTCGATCAGCGTGTAGGGCGGCTCGCCGGATCGGCGGCCGTCGAAGTGCCGCGAGTAGTTCTCGATCCCCTGGCAGTAGCCGACCTCGCGGATCATCTCCAGGTCGTACTTCGTGCGCTGCTCCAACCGCTGGGCCTCCAGGAGCCGCTCGGCCCGGTGTAGCTCGGCGAGGCGCTCCTCCAGCTCGGCCTCGATCGTCTTCAGCGCGGCTTCCTGCCGCTCGCGCGAGGCGACGTAGTGGCTGGCCGCGAAGACGAGGGTCGTCTGCTTCTCCTCCAGGATCTCACCCGTCAGCTGGTCGACCACCGTGATGCGCTCCACCTCGTCGCCGAACAGCTCGATGCGCGTGATGAGGTCCTCGTCCACCGGATGGATCTCGATCACGTCCCCCCTCACGCGGAACTGCCCCCGGTCCAGCGCGTAGTCGTTCCGCGTGAACTGCATCCGGACCAGCTGCCGCAGCATCTCATCCCGCTCGACGCTCTCCCCGACCTTCGCCTCCAGTGTGATCTCCTCATACTGATCGGGAGCGCCGAGGCCGTAGATGCACGACACCGAAGCCACGACGATCGTGTCGCGCCGCTCCATCAGCGCCTGAGTCGCCGAGTGTCGCAGCCGATCGATCTCGTCGTTTATCTGCGCGTCCTTCTCGATGTAGGTGTCCGTCTCGGGCAGGTACGCCTCGGGCTGGTAGTAGTCGTAGAAGCTCACGAAGTACTCGACCCGATTGTTCGGCAGGAACTCGCGGAACTCCGCGCACAGCTGTGCCGCCAGTGTCTTGTTGTGAGCGATCACCAAGGTCGGGCGCTGCACCTCCGCGACCAGATGAGCGATGGTGAACGTCTTCCCCGTGCCGGTGGCGCCCAGCAGCGTCTGGTGCTTCATGCCGCCGCGCAGGCCCTCGGTCAGCGCGGAGATCGCCGCGGGCTGGTCGCCCTTGGGGGTGTACTCGGAGAGGACTTCGAAACCAGGCATGAAGCAGTCCTGAGCTCAGGGTCGTGTGTCGGCGTAGGCACGCCGAGGCGGGTTTCCGGACCTACGGCAGCGGACGGGTACACGGCCTGCGGAGGCGGCCAGCGACAAGGGCCGGGTCAGAACTGGGCGGCGCCGAACTGGAGGGAGACTCGGTCGTCGGCGGTGGAGTAGCGCAGGCCGATCTCGCGGTTGCCCAGCGCGCGATTCAGGCTGATCTCCACGTCACTGAACGACTGGTCGGAGAACTTGTAGTACGTGCCGAGCACCCCCAGACGATACCACCTCCACGGGCGGTAGTTCAGCGACCCGAAGCCGTAGAGCGTGGAATCGGTGAGGCCGTAGTTCGCGTTCAGGTAGGCGTCCCACTGACGCCCTCCGAAGGCGGACAGGTTGAGGTTGAGCTGCTGGTCGATCCCGCCGACCGTGGGCAGGAACGCGTACTCGCTGCCGCCCGAGCGGTGCTCGAAGGTGTAGCGCAGGTTGGCGTTCAGGCTGCTGGAGAAGCGACGGTTCAGGGACACCTGCGCCCGGGCGACGTTCTCGATCCGGTCCGCCGTGTTCCACGCGAAGGAGTTGCTGATCGAGGGGACCACCGAGAAGCCCTCGGAGGGCCGCCACCCGTCGAAGTCCAGATAGGTGGCGACGCTGTGGCGGAAGACCAGACCGTCGGAGGCGCTCCACGCGCTGCGATCGGCCCCCAGGCCCGTGCCCCAGCGGAAGCGCGCTCCGCCGCCCAGGGGGGTCGAACTGCTGAGATAGTCGGTGTCCAAGCCGTAGGACCAGTCGCCCACCTCCGCCTTGTCCAGATGCGTGCGCACGGCGAAGTGGCCGGCCGAGCCGTACTTGAAGAAGCTGAAGTCGCTGAACAGACTGTGATGGTCGGGCCAGGCGATGCTCAGGTCGGCGTCGCCATCCCCGAAGAGCTTGCGCCGATCACTGAAGACAAGCCCCCAGTCCGACTTGGGGAGGCCCTCGAAGACCAGCG
>VGFB01000585.1 GCA_016869015.1 Armatimonadota bacterium | reverse complement strand
TCAGTTCCGCGTCGACCGCACCCTCGATCCACGTGTTCTCCACCAGCGTCGGGACGATCGCGAGCAGGCGCTTGATCCAGACGTGCTCGTCGACCAGCTTCCTCACCGGGGGCGAGTAGGCGATCTCGCGGCGGGCGACGGAGGTCGGCCGATCTTCGACCGGCGGCGGCTCGGCGTCCGGGCCCGCCTCGATCGCCTGGGCGATCTGGGCCATCAGCGCGGCTTCGTCCTCGGGCGCCAGGTCGTGGATCTTCACCACGTCTTCGAGCTTGCACGTGCCGACCGCGCACGGAACGCAGCCGATGTCGTAGCGCTCCAGGATCACGCCGACCGCGGGGTACTCCTGGATGATCTCCTTGATGCCCCTCTTCAGGTGCGAGTCCATGTCCCTGCCTCCCGTCCGAGTGGACTGACAGGTTCACCGTGCCGCCGCTGAGCACCTGTGGGAAGACGTCCGACGGCCTCCCCGAGGCAGCGTTGCCCCCCTGCCCCGCCGTCAACAATGCACCACGAAAACGCGAAGAGCGTGGTACATACCCGGCGTAGGCCGGAGCGTGTGCCAAGACCATCGCGGCCTGCCGTGCGGTCGCACACCTGTGCGCGGGTCGTCGGGGGATGCGGAGTCGGCATCCCTTGGCCGGCTCGGGCCGGGGCTCCTCGGGGGACAGGCAGGATGGCAGTCGAGACCAGAGGTGAACACACGGCCCGCACTGAGCCCGCATGGGACACGTCGGTCCCGCTGGAGACCGCGGCTCCACAACGTGGTGGCGGCTTGCTGCGGGTGGCCGTCGGCCGAGTGACGGGGGCACTGGTTGTCGTCATGCTGCTGTTGGCGCTCGCCAGTCTCTCCCTCGACCTCCACCGGGCCCATGCCGGCCTGCAGGATGTGCCCGGGCTGCGTCTCCACGACCTCGACGAGGAAGGCAACCTGCCGACCTTCTTCTCCTCGCTCCTGTTGGCGTTCTCCGCGCTGCTGCTGCTGTGCATCGGCTTCGCAGTCGCAGACAGTGAGGCGCGCGAGGGGCGGCCTTGGAAGGCCCTGGGGGCCGTCTTCCTCTACCTGGCGGCAGACGAAGCCTCTCGGATCCACGAGTACGGTTGTCGGCTTGACGCCCTTTGGCTGCCCGACTGGGGGATCTTGAACCGACGGTGGGTGATTCTTGGAGCGCTCTTCGTGCTTGCGATGGCGGCAGCCTTCCTACCCTTCGTCCTCCGTCTGCCCAGGGACACGCGCCGTCGGGTGCTCGTGGCGGGGGCCGTCTTCGTCGGGGGAGCACTGGGGGTCGAGATGGCCTGCGCTGCGACGTTCGATGCCTGGGCCGGCACACCCGCAGTGATTGTGCTGCGGAACATCGAGGAAGTGCTTGAGATGCTCGGCATCATCCTGTTCATCAACGCCCTGCTGAGGCACATCGGCGTACACCTGGGCGGCCTGTGCGTTCGTGTCGGAGTTGGCCTCCCCCCGCCGGCGGCACCACCAGCAGTCTCATAGGTGCGGTCCGTCACTACGCGGCCCGAGACCGTTCCCCCCGTGTGCCCGCGGCAAACGCAGACACGCCCGCCGACGCTGAGCACCTGTGGGAGCCCGCGACGCGCTCCCCGGAGCGGGGCCGTCTCGGCCCCGCCGTCAACAATGCACCACGAAAACGCGAAGAGCGTGGTACATGAACCATGCCGCCCGCGGCCCACTGCAACGGGCGCGCCGTCCGCCTTGCCGAGGGCTCCGCACCCAGCACAAGAGACAACCCGGGGCAACCATGCCTGCAGTCACCCTCAACCGACGGCGAATCGTGCTGCTGCTGACCCTCGCGACGTGCGGCCTCGCCCTCGCCGGGGCGGCGGTGGGCCTGGCGTCGCGGTGGCTGGAGCTGCCCAGCGTGCCATGCGACACGTTGCTGGACCTCCGGGGCGAGGGCAACCTCCCCGCCTACTGGTCCACGGCGCTGTTGCTCGTTGCCGGCCTCGGACTGCTGCTCGTGGGTCAGGCCGAGGCGCCCCGCGACCGGCGTCAGGGGCGTGCCTGGCGCGCGCTGGGCCTCATCTTCCTGTACCTGTCGGCCGACGAGTGCGCGCAGCTTCACGAGTTGGCGCGGCGCGTCCCCCGAGACTGGCTGCCCGATTCACCGCTCTTCTACTGGCCCTGGGTGCTCTTCGGCGCCGCCGCGGTGATCGTGTTGAGCGTGGCGTTCTGGCGGTTTCTGTGGGCCCTGCCGCGCGATACCCGTTGTCATCTCGTCGTTGCCGGGGGGCTCTACGTCGGCGGGGCACTGGGCCTGGAGCTGCTGGGAGCGGCCATCGAGCACAACCACTGGAGTGAGGGGCTGCTCGTCCTGGAGGAGGCCGCCGAGGAGCTGCTGGAGATGCTCGGCGTCGTCTGTCTCCTGCACGCGGTTCTGTGCCATCTCGGTCGGCACACGCCTCCCGTAAGCCTGCAGGTCGAGCCGGATGAGCGCGAGCAGGCGCCGGAACTGATCGAGGGCGCGGTCCGCCTCACGCGGAGCCAACCGGCATGACCCCCGTGAGCCGCCCCGACCGGCAGTCGCAGATCGCGAGATACGGTCTCGCCGTCCTCATGGCGGGGAGCGCGCTGCTCTACGTGGTCGGCGGGCTCGCGTACGTGCGCATCGGCAGCGGCTCTACGCTCTTCACCAACGACGGTTTCCAGTACTACACCTACCTGCCGTCCCTCGTTCTGGACCGGGATCTGGATTTCAGCGATGAGTATGCGATCGCCGTGCGCCGGCAGTGGTTGGACGCGGAGCCGGAGTTCATCGCAGTGTCGCCCGAGACCGGGCGACCGGGCAACGCGTGGGCCATGGGGCCGGCGCTGCTCTGGCTGCCGTTCTTCCTGGTGGGCTTGGGGCTGGAGCGGCTCGCCGGGGCCGCGCCCTCCCACGGCTACAGCATGTGGTGCCAGTGGCCGGTCTACCTCGGGTCTCTCGCCTACGGGCTGCTGGCTCTGCGCATCCTGTACCGCACGGTGCTGCGGGAGTACGGGCCGTTGACGCGCTTCGTCGTCATCGCCCTGCTCCTGGTCGCCACGAACCTGAACTACTACTTCGTCTTCGCGGGCCACATGTCCCATTCGCTATCGTTCTTCGCGGTGGCCCTGCACCTCTACTGTCTCCGGCGCATCGTCTCACACCCTACCGGCCTCCGCTGGTACCTGCTGGGCGGCCTCAGCTTGGGCCTCGTGGCCCTCGTTCGCTGGCAGGACGCGGTGCTGGGGCTGCTCACGCTCGCCGTGGCCGTCCAGTCCGTTACCCGCCTCCCTCGCTCGCCCAGGGCGTGGATGGGTCTGGCGACCGGGCTGGTGGGCCTTCTGCCGGCAGCTGCGGCCCAGGCCCTCTGCTGGAAGGCCATCTACGGACACCCCTTCCTGGTCCCTCAGGGAGATGGCTGGATGACGTGGGGCCATCCATACGTCCTCGAGGTGCTGCTCAACGACCCTGTCGGCTTCTACTTCAACAGTCCGATCCTCATCCCCGCGACCGTCGGCCTGGTCATCCTCTTCGGGCGCGAGCGCTGGTGGGCGGCGGGCTCCTTGCTGGCCCTGTTGGCTGCCGTCTATGTGAGCGCCGCCTCGACCCAATGGGAAGCGGGCGAGAGCTTCGGCATGCGGCGCCTCATCTCCACGCTGCCCTTGCTGGCCATCGGCTTCTGCGAGTGTCTCCGTTTCCTCCGCAGCCACGGCTGGTCGCGACGCTTCTGGACCGTCGCCGCCGCCGCCACCGTGTGGAACTGGACCCTCCTCACCACTTACTTCATCCAGCGCGTGGTGAACCCGTAGGAGCGGCTTCAGCCGCGACGACGTGGGTGTTCCGGGCCTGGCGCGGAACGTCATCGCGGCTGAAGCCGCTCCTACAACGACTGGAACCGCGGCCTACAAGGCGCCAGTGCCGGCGGTGGCGTAAACGGCGCCGGTCGCCGCTCCCGGCAGGACCCGCCGTCCGGAACACCGAACCTCAAGCCGTGCGGCGTGGGGCCGGTCGCGGACTGCCGTCCGTTCCCCTTCACCCCGTAACTCGAAACCCGAGACCCTCCCCCGG
>VGFB01000584.1 GCA_016869015.1 Armatimonadota bacterium | reverse complement strand
GCCGGTGTCGATGCCTGTCGTGTATCGATCCGCACCTTCGCGGCCCACATGGAGGCACTTCGGCGCGCGAGCTACCTCGGCGTCTCGGTCGAGTGCCTGCTGTCTCCCCCGCCTGGCGCACCTGTCGATGTGACCCCCGTCGGCATCACCTTCGACGACGGCTACCAGGACTTCCGCAACGCCTCTGCCATCATGGCTGAAGCTGGTTTCCTGGGCACTGTGTTTCTGATCACAGGCCGCATGGGGCGCGATAACGGCTGGGATGACGCGCGTGCCGATCGGCACATGCACCTCACCTGGGACGAGGCCAGGGCCCTGCGAGCGGCTGGCTTCTGCTTGGGGTCGCACACCGTGACGCACCCTGACCTGCGGCGTTTGTCGGATGAGCAGGTCAGGTGGGAACTCGGCGGGTCGGCAGACCAGATCGAGGCCCATACCGGGGTGCGCCCCGTCGTCCTGGCATACCCCTACGGCAGGTTCGACCGACGCGTCGTGCGGATCGCGCGCGATTGCGGCTACCGGTTTGGTGTGCGTGCCGACTCGGCGGGCCTCAACACGCCTCTCACTGACCCCTACCTGTTGCACCGGATGCACGTGCTTGACTCAGACAGCGCTCAGGAGGTTCTCCGGAAGGCCCGGGGGGGCGGTTGGTGGCGGCATCCTCTGACTGGTCTTCGTCGCGTGGCGTGCGACGTCGTCGGAATCCTCCGGTCTTGGCTACATGTCCCCTAGCCCCAATACTGTTCACTTACGTGCCTTGATACGGGTTGGGAGGGTAGTACGGCTGGGTTGTGCTTGGCAGCGGGCCCGTATCGGGAACTTGCCGACGCTTCTCTTGAGGGCACGCGGATTGCGGCGGCCTCGGCTGGAGACGACGCGCTCCTCAAGGATCTCGTGTAGGACGCGCTCATGGAAGTGACCCCTCTGCTCCGGGGGGAAAAGTGACGAAGGCGGGCAGCCGACGGCGTACCCCCCGGACGGCGTGGGTGAAGGAGAGGTTGTCGGGATCTTCGGCGGCTTTGAGCGCGGCCTCGTGCATGAGCCCGCGGACCGCGTAGTGAGCCATCAGGAGGCCGTAGACCTCCTGCTTGACCAAGTCCGGGGTCTTGCTGCGGAGGACGACATGCGAGCCGCGCAGGTGGGTCTTGAGTTCGTCCAAAGCGGTCTCGATCTCCCAGCGTTCGTGGTAGAGTGCGGCCAGTTCCTGGGCGGGCGCTGCTTGGGGGTCCAGGATCGTGGTGACCAACCGGTAGGTCGGCTCCGCGTCCGGCAGATCCACGAGTTCGTACTCGATGACTCGCACAGCGACACCCTTCGTCTGGTGCCTGCGGTGCTTGGGCGACGGATAGATGCGGCTCAGGTAGGAGCCGTCGTCCAGGCGTCGCTCACAAGGCAGGGCGGCATTCGACTTCACCCGCCACAGCAGGTCACAGCCCGTCGCTTGGGCCTTGCACCACAGTTCATAGCCGAAGAAGTTCCGGTCCGCCAGGCACAGCCTTCCCGACTCGAGTCGCGTCACGACCTCGGCCGCCAGGGTGACCTCGCCCGCCCGGAAGGCCCCCAGGACCGTCCCGAACAACACATGCGTCCCGCTTTCCACCAGCGACACCAATCGAACCAGCGGATAGGCTGCCTTCCCCCGGCTCCCCCCCGGCCGGCCAAAGGCCGCCTCATTCGCGGCGGTATCGGCCACCGCCAGCGTGGTGCCGTCCAGGGTCAGCAGACGCCACTGGCGGAACCGCGCCCCCTTCGTCCCCTTCACCGCCACCGGCCCGACGAGACGATCATGCAACTGCTTCAGCGGCTCGCTGCCCAGTCGCGTCCGCGCTTGCGAGATGCCCGACTTGCCGGTGACCTTCACCGCCGCCTCCGGCCCCAGCAGCCACCGGACGCCCTCCAGCAAGCAGCGCAGCACTTCCCGATAGGACACCTGCATATACAGCGCGAGCGCAATCACATAGTAGACCACGACATGCGCCGGCAGCTCCCGCTCGCGCCGGCTCGCTCTTCCGGTCTCGGCCAAGACCTCGTCGATCGCTGCCCGTGGAAACGCCGAGGCGACCACACCAAGACTGATGTAGTCCGTGATCCGGGGGCCCGCCGACAGCTCCGAAGGCCTGCGCGACATGGCGGTACTCTCCTCTCCAGCAGGATACCTGCCGGAACGGAGTGTACCACGATCAACATGTTAAGTGAACAATATTGGTTCTGTCCCGGGTTATTCATGGGCTCCTGGGGCTCTGCCCCAAGCCCCGCTGGGGCCACGGGCCCCAGACCCCGAGTCCGCGCTGGGAAAAGGCGCCCAAACAACGAGCGCCCCTTCCCAGCGCATAGCCCGCCCTTCGGGCGTGACAACCCGAGGGGTAACAGCGCGTGCCACGCCTGGCCTCGCCCCCGGGCGCGCTTCGTACCCCGCAAGACGCTCCACGGCCTTGCTCACCAGACACGCCCCCGATACCGTGAATGATGCGAGCGTGTTTCGTCAGGCGTGAAGCCTTGGGTCGTCGTGGGTCGGCTCACCAGAGCCGACAGAGCCCTCAGGCCAATGCCGGACGGCGTCGGCTCTGGTGAGCCGACCCACGACGACCAACGGCAACTGCCAGAATCACGGCTGACACGCCACAAGTGCTTTGTCAGGCGTGATGTATGGTGTTGCCTCTCGTGCCTGCGGCTCGCCCGAGCCGCGCCGTAAGGCCTGAGGACGGCTCTGCGGGTCAGGCGACCCGCAGGCACGGACGGCAACGATCACGACCAACAGAACAGCAGTGCGCCGCCACTCGTGATTGCGTTGGCTCTGCCGCCCCTTCGGGGCTTGGGGACAAGAGGGCGCTGGGTTCCGTGGGCTTCGCCCACGGCTAGTCATCGCTCGCCCCTTACGGGGCTGAAGGCCTCGGAGGCCCGGCAGAGGCCGGCAGTCCGGAGAGCCCCGAAGGGGCGACTGGTGAATAGCCGTGGGTGAAACCCACGGGCCGCCGAGGCCCCTCTCCTCTTGAGCCCCGAAGGGGCGACTGGTGAATAGCCGTGGGTGAAACCCGCGGGCCGCCGAGGCCCCTCTCCTCTTGAGCCCCGAAGGGGCGACTGGTGAATAGCCGTGGGTGAAACCCACGGGCCGCCGAGGCCCCTCTCCTCTTGAGCCCCGAAGGGGCGGCGGAACGCCTGGGACCACAAGTGACGTTAGCTGGGCTCTCGCTCCCCTGCCACGAGCACCTTGATGGTCCCCCGGCTCTTGTCCTCGGCGGCGAGGAAGGCGTCCTGGATCTGCGCGAGGGGGTAGCGGGCGGAGATGAGGGGCGCTACATCGACGGCACCGGTTGAGATGAGCTCGGCGGCGATCTCGAAGTCCCGTCGGACGCCCACCTGGCCGTAGCAGGGCGAGCCGAGCACGCGCAACTCCTTGAAGATGATCGGCCCCAGGTCTAGCGCGCTGGGGCCGGTAATGCCGCCCACGAGGACGACCGTCCCCAGCTTCCGCGCCAGCTGCAACGCCGACTGGAGCTCGCCCCCGACGGTCCCGACCGTCTCGATCACGATGTCCGGCCCGCCAGGGCAGGCGCCGGCGACGGCCTCGGCCAGGCCCTCCCCGGGCTCGAGGACGGCCTCGGCGCCCAAGCGGTGCGCGGCGTCGCGTTGATGCGGGTGCTTCGCGGTGACCAGCACCCTCGCGGCGCCCAGGGCCTTCGCCGCGGCGACGGCCATCAGCCCGATCGTCCCCGCGCCCAGCACCAGCACGGTGTCCTCGCCGTTTGCCTCCGCGATCCTCGCGGCATGCAGGCCCACCGCCAGCGGCTCCGCGAAGGCCCCGAGGGCGGGATCGATGTCGCCCTTCAGCGGATGGCAGCAGTACGCGGGCACCACGATCCGTTCCGCGAAGCCGCCGTGGACCCCCACGGAGAGGAACTGCCCCGTCTCGCACAGGAGGTAGCGGCCGGTCAGGCAGTAGCGGCAGTGCCCGCAGCGCAGGATGGGCTCCACGGCCACCTTGTCTCCGGGCTGCAGGCCGAGGACTCCCTCCCCGACCTCCAGCACCGTGCCGCCGATCTCGTGGCCGATGACCA
>VGFB01000583.1 GCA_016869015.1 Armatimonadota bacterium | reverse complement strand
ACGAGCGAGCCGTGTCCATCCTCCATCAGGGGCTGGGGGCGAACCCGCAGGACTGGGAGGTGTGGTTCGACGCGGGGTATCAGTACGTGCTGATGGAGCAACACGCGGTCGCCGCGCGATTCCTGGGCCGCGCGGTCGACCTGGGCGCGCCCGCCGTGCAGAGCCGGCAGTACTGCCATGCGCTGGAGAAGTCCGGCCATCCGGGCAAGGCGCTGGAGGCGTGGCAGGCGCTCCAGCGGCGGTTCCCGGACGATCCCCTGGCCCCAAACCACATCGCCCGGCTGCAGGAGCTCCTCTCCGACGGGCAATCCCGCAGCGTCGACCTCTGACGCGCCGTCGCCGCTCTCCCCTCTCCGAGCGGAGAGCGGCCGGGGGCGAGGCCGCCTGGTTACCGTTCGCGCTCCCGACTCTCCCGGTTCGGAAGCCGGGGGCTCACGGATGCCGCTGCGCGGCTCATCCGGACCTCCCGCCCGCCGCCACGCTACTCCACGGAGAAGCCGTAGAGATCGGCGTTGCGCAGGGCGAACTCGAGCCGGACGGGCTGCCCGCCCAGCGCGGCGAGCGGGCGCGCCCAGCGGGCCTCGTGAGCCAGGGAATCGCCCCGGATCGGCGCGCAGTCGTCCCAGCCGAAGCCGGGAATGGGCTGGCCTGAGGCGTCGAGGAGACGCACGCGGAGGTAGCCGGAGACGGCGGCGTTGATCGCAACTCGCTCCGAGGCGAGGGTCAGCGGAGGCGTGCGGAGGTAGCCGCGCGCGTCGCCGGCGCGCCGGGCCACGTAGCGATCCCGCGGCAGGCGCGCGAGGCCGATCTGGCGCTCGGTGAAACGTTCGATCTTGTGGCCCTGTCGATAGCCGCCGTAGTACACGAACGTCTCGTCCCCCACGATCAACTGCTCGTCGCCCCATGCCATGGCGTGGTCCCAGGCGCCCGCGGGCCCGCGATCGAGGAAGGGCTCGCGGTCGCGGGTCCAGTGCTCGCCATCATGGCTCCAGGCGAGGACGGTGTAGCCGATCCCCGCCTTCGGCCCGTCGGAATCAGCGGGCAAGTCGTCGCGGAGGACCTTCAGGAGCCCGACCAGCAACTCCCCCCGCGCGATCACCCCGTCCATGCAGTAGAACTGCGTCTCGCCCTCGTCGCGCTCATCCGGCGTGAAGATGAACCAGGGCTCGCGCCAGTGCAGCAGGTCGTCGCTGACGCTGGACATGGGGACTCGGCGCTGACCCGACCACGTCGGCCCCTCGGTGTAGTTGGAGACGAGGGCGATGTAGCGGCCGCGGAGAGGGTCGCGGAAGACCGAGTTGATGTCGTGGTTGTGAGGCAGCACCACGTCATCAGCGAGGGGCTTCCAGGTCAGACCGTCCGGGGACCCGGCGACCCGCAGACCGCCGCCCCACCAGTAGCCGTACTTGTAGCGCGTTGAGGTCTCAGGCCAGGCCTGCCCCTCGTCAAGAATGCTCACGCCGAACTGTATGGGCGAAGGGTCGGCCAGCACCCGATGCGGGCGCTCCCACCGGAGGCCGTCATCCGACTCCATGTACCCGAGGTGGGACTGTCCGGCGTTCTCGGGCACGCCATACCAGATGCGGAAGCGGCCGGAGTCGGGGTCGCGGAGGACGGCCAGGTAGGGCTGGAAGCACTTGTCCTCCGGGCCGGTGACGACGGGCTCCGGGAGCTTCGCCGGAGGGGTGACGACCCGGGCGAGGCCCGACTGCTCGGCGATGAGGTGCTCGTCGAGGAGAAGGTGAGGGCCGGAGCCCAGGGCGAGGGGCTCCTGAGCGCCCGCAAGGGCACAGGGCAGGACGGCGGCGACGCGGGCAATGACGACGGTCGGCATGGTCACACCTCTACTCGAAGTCGAGGCAGTAGACCCTCGCCTTCTCCAGTCGGAAGCGGAGCAGGATCGGGCTGCCGGCCTCGAAGCCGAGGTCGCTGTCGCCCTTCCAGGTCACCGGATGGCGGAAGCGATCGCCGATGATCGGGTCGCACTCGCCGAAGCTGCGGCCGGGGAGCGGTTCGCCCCCGGAGCGGCCGGCCGCCTCCACCACGATGCTCCCCGCGCGCTGGGTGAGGCAGTTGATCAGGAGCTTGCGGCCCGGCGGCATGAGGGTCACCGTCGAGAACTCACCGCGGTCCTCGGCCTCGAGGGCGATGAGCCGACCCTGCGGCCAGACGAGGAGCCCGGGCTGGTACCGCCACTGCCCGCGCGGGTACTTGTGCGGGAAGAGATAGCCGGTGTACGGCAGCGCGAAATCGCCGTTCGGCAGCTCGAGCAGGTTCGGGTGCGCGAACAGGCAGCCGCCATCCCACTCGCCGAAGGGCGGTGTGTGCGCGATGGGCGAGTCGGGGAGCCAGTGCCAGACCCGGCCATCTCGACTGGATGCGAGGGCGATGCTCGTCGTGTCGTCGCTCGTGTGCCAGACGGTCGGGAACAGCAGGTGTTGATCCGGCGCGCCGGGGATCACGGTCTTGCAGTTGGTGTAGAGCGTGTCGGAGGGGAGGAGCTCGGGCCCCGGCTCGAGGATGATCTCGGAGAGGGGGAACTGGCGGAAGTCGGCGCTCTCGCTGCGACCGATGGAGCGCCTGCCGACCCCGATCCAGCTCAGCCCGCGGTCGTCAGGCGCGCCCTCGGCCCGCGCGCCGACGCTCCAGTTGCGCGTGTAGAGGACGTACTTCCCCAGCTGCGCATCGAAGGTGCAGACCGGCTGCGTGTCGCTGTGCTCGACCACGAGGGGCTCGGGGAGGCGGGTCCAGCGCAGCCCGTCGGGGGACACGCCGCCGGTCACCGCATAGGTGTGGCCGACATCGGCCCGGTGCGCTCGGGACTCCCAGGCGTCCGGACGGCGCTGCTTGAACGCGGCGAACTCCTCATCGGAGAGGTCGCGGAGCTCGACTTCCTTGTACCGCTCCTCGGGCGGCGCGGACGGGTCGATGAACACGCAGCCCGGCTGATAGTCCATCAGGTTGTTATCGCGGCTGCCCGCGAACTCGACGAGGCCGAGGCTGGGTCGCTCCCAGCGCAGGCCGTCCGCCGACTCGAAGTAGCATGCGTGGCCGTTCCCGTCGGCATCCTGGCTGTTGCCCCAGCCCCGGAACTTCCCGCCCTCGGCGATGATCGTGGCGATGCGGATCCCCCTGCCCTCCCAGGGCTTCTCGAGCGCCAGCAGCGGCCCGACTCGCTGAGCCGGCAGCGCGCGGAGACGGATTCCATGAGGGTACTCGCCGCGGCGGAAGTGCGCGCCCCACGGCCCCTCGGAGCCGGCGACCGTGACACCCTCGCCCGCGTCGTTCACCCAGCTGAACGCACCCGGATGCACGTAGTGCCAGTTCGTGAAGACGATCCGCTTCCCAGCGAGGACGTAAGGGTCGCCGGTGGGTGTCGCAGGGGTCACGGGCGCACACGCCCCTTTCAGCGCCGGAAGCAGGCTCCCGCAGACGGCCAGGACCCATGTGGCATGACCGGGCAACGCGCTCATGGTGCGCAGGTTCGTGCGGGAGCGGCGTGCGACCTGCCCTTTGACAGAAGGCAGGTCTTGCTCTATCGTATCCGCACCGGCGGTGACCGTCGACCGCCCCGGAAGCGGGGATGCGCGATGATTACCAAGATCAGCGTCGATGGGTTCAAGTCGCTCGCGGGCTTCGAGATCGAGCTCGGCCAAGTCAACGTCCTCATCGGCGCCAACGGCAGCGGGAAGACCAACATCCTCGAGGCCATCGGCGTGCTGGGGGCGGCGGCGCGGGGACGCGTGGACGACGAGGCGCTGCTCCGGCGCGGAGTGCGGCTGAGCGGGCCGGGGCGGTACTCCGCGAGGCTGGCCGAGGTCGCGACGGCCCCCACCGTGACGCTCGCCGCGGAGCGGGGGACGACCGAGGCGAGGTACGAGGCTGTGCTGGAGCCGCCCTCGAACGGCAACGTGTGGCGCTACGCTGAGGAGCGGGGGACCGAGGGCGACGCCGACCTGCTGAACCGATCCACGGTGACAAACGGCTCCCTAGACGCTGAGGCCGGTTGGGCGGCGCTGAAGCGGGTGGAGCTGCCACCGCAGGGGATGGGCCAGACGCTG
>VGFB01000582.1 GCA_016869015.1 Armatimonadota bacterium | reverse complement strand
GCCGCCCAGCCGGCCCAGCCCTGGAGCCGCTCCACCCAGTCGCGCGAGGCCTCCGCGGCCGACCCGTCCGGCAGCGCCGGCGGGCGGGCCGGAGCCTCCTGAGCCCGCCGCTGGGCCAGGGCCTCAGCCCGTCCCGCGGCCAGCGAGGTGAAGGCCGGCTGGAACGCCGCCAGGAAGAGCCCGGTGGTCAGCAGCAGCAGCGGCAGCCCGACGACCAGGGCCGCAGCCTGGTGGGCGAGGAAGGCGCCCAGACGCTCGCGCCCCACTTGGATCAGTCGCGCGACAACGGTGGCGGAGGAGGCGTCGAGGCACGCGACACAGGGCGCGGTGAGGCAGTGAGCCACCAGCGCGGCGACCACCAGTAGCAGG
Source organism: Armatimonadota bacterium (assembly GCA_016869015.1). Lineage (GTDB taxonomy): Bacteria > Armatimonadota > Zipacnadia > Zipacnadales > VGFC01 > VGFC01. Next base: position 3,709 of record VGFB01000582.1, on the reverse strand, counting down.
TTGAGGGCAAAGAGCAGCACCAGCGCGACGGGGGCCAGCCCGGCGCCAAACCCCTGGCTACGCGCGGCAGCCGCCCCCAGGTAGGCGAAGAAGGAGCCGGCCCCCACCGCCACGACGAGCACGAACAGGGGTACTGCGATGAGGACGTGGCTGCGCCGGAGCGAGAAGCCGAACGCAGCCGCGGGGGAGACCTCCAGGCCGTTACGCTCCGCCGCGGCCATGCGCGTGAGCGCCCCATACGTGATCAGGAGCCCGGCGTAGATCAGAAAGCCGGCCACCAGCCCCAACAGCGCGGCGTGGACGAGGGAGTTGCGCAGCAGATACGTGGAGGCCGCCGTCCCAACCGCGCCCGAGAGCACGAAGGCGACCGCGATCCCCGTTCCGGCGGCCAACAGGCGTTCGCCCCTGAAGCAATCATCCAGCGCATCGAACGGCCCGTCGGCCAGCCCCCCGGGGACGATGGCATTCGGTGAGCGCTGCTCGGCCATGGACCGACCTCCTTGCGGGGCAAGGCCCCAACGACGCCGCCAACCCTCTATTCGATCTCGAACGCCGAGGACCTGCGGGCAGTGCCCTCGCCCACGCGGCCCTGGAACAGCAGGCCCCGCCTCCTCGGGCGGAGACGGGGCCCCACGGGTCCGCCCTTACGACGCCCCCTCAGAAGTCGACGGCCTTGGGGTCCTTCGGCGGGCGCACGCCCAGGCACATGCTGCTGAACTCGGTGATGCGCCACTGGCCGCGTGAGTCCCGCTCGAACTTCAGTGGCCGATCGTTATCGGCGCCGGTGCTGTGACAGAACATGCGGATGTTCCTGCTGTCCGCGGTGGGCTCCTCGCCGGACTGGAAGCGCGTCTGCACCTCGATGGCCTCGATGTCGGTCACCTCATGGCCATTCTCGGGGGAGGTGCCCTTCACATACGACCGCCAGACGTGGGCCTTCTCCGGGTCCATCGTATACTTGTTCTCGGGCGTCGCGCCGTTTGCGTAGCTGCGGAGGATGTGCGGCTTGTTGTCCAGCGCGTTGGTGAAGTAGCCCTGGGTCGCCTTCCAGTCCTTGTAGCGGCTCATCTCGGTGATGAGCTGCTCCCCGAGCTCCTGGTTGCCCCCGATGTAGACGTACACCGCATCGAACCACAGCTTCACGGCAGCCTTCGGATCGCCCGCGCGCTCGGCGATCTGCCCCTGGAACTCCTCCAGGGAGGTGGACCGGGCCGCATGGGCGACGCTCAGGGCGAGCCCCGCCAAGACCGGCACCGCGAGCATGGGTCGCATCGATCTGCACGCCTTCCAGACCATTCCGTGTCAAACCACCTTCACCGCCCGACTTCACCGTACCACCGCTGCTCCCCTTCCGGAGCAGGGGTCTCCGGGCTCGGCGGGGAAGCGCCTCCCAGGTTTGGTCGCCGGTCCCGGGCGCTCCAACCGAGGTCCCCTCCATGGCATTTCCACTGCTGGGCGATACGGTCGTCGTGCTGGGCCTCGCGATCGTCGTCCTGTTCGCCTGCCATCGCCTTCGCGTGCCCTCGATTGTTGGGTTCCTGGTGACCGGCGTCGTGGTCGGGCCGCACGGGCTGAGCCTTGTGCGCGGCGCGGAGGACGTGCGGGAACTGGCGGAGGTGGGTGTCGTCTTCCTGCTCTTCACGATTGGGATGGAGTTCCCCCTCGACAGCCTGTGGCGCAACCGCCTGACCGTGCTCCTCGGCGGCGCGATCCAGATCCTCGGCACTCTCGGCGTCGGCGCGCTCCTCGCTTGGCGTCTCGGATGGCCCGCCAATCAGGCCATCTTCGCCGGGATGCTGCTGTCCCTCAGCAGCACGGCTGTTGTCCTGAAGCTGCTGCAGCAGCGTGGGGAGATGGAGGCGGCCGACGGTCGGGTGACGGTCGGCGTTCTGATCCTGCAAGACCTCGCGATCGTGCCCATGATCATGTTGACGCCGCTGCTGGCCGGCGTTGCCACCGGTTCGGGCCAGTCGCCGGGGTGGTGGCTCGCGAAGGCCGTCGGCGTCGTGGTTCTTGTGCTGGCCGGCGCGCGGTGGGCCGTGCCGGGCGCGCTGCACATGGTGACCCGGACCCGGGACCGCGAGCTATTCCTCCTCGCGGTCGTCGCCCTCGGCGTGGGCGTGGCGTGGCTGACAGCGGCCGCCGGTCTCTCGCTGGCCCTGGGCGCGTTCCTGGCCGGGCTGATGATCGGGCAGTCGGTCTACAGCCACCAGGCCCTCGGCAGCACGCTCCCTCTTCGGGACGTGTTCATGAGCTTCTTCTTCGTCTCGGTGGGGATGCTGCTGGATGTGCGCCAGGCGGCGGCGGAACCACTGACGACCCTGGGACTGGTCGCCGTCGTTCTGCTGCTCAAGACGCTCATCGCGACGGGTGGAGGCGTGGCGGCGGGCCTTCCGCTCGCGACCGCACTGGCGGTCGGGCTGTCCCTGTGCCAGATCGGGGAGTTCTCCTTCATCCTCTCGGAGGTGGGCGTCGAGCATGGGTTGCTGCCCGGCGCCGAGCACCAGCGTTTCCTGGCCGTGTCGGTCCTGTCGATGGCGCTGACGCCTCTTCTCGTGGCGGGTCGCCATCGCATCGCCGACCGGCTGGGCCGCTTCAGGGCGCCCACATGGCTGCGCGACGGGTGGCTTCGCACGGAGTCCCAGGCCCCTGAGCGCCGCCCCGCGGACCATCTGTTGATCATCGGGTTGGGCTTCACCGGTCAGACCGTAGCCCGGGCCTCGGCGGCCGCGGGGATTCCCTACCATGTGATCGAACTGAACGCAAGCACCGTCCGCGCCGAGCGCGCTCGGGGTCATCCCATCAGCTACGGCGATGCGGCGCAGGAGGCCGTGCTCCTCGAGGCGGGCGCCGAACGGGCGCGTGTGGTCGTCATCGCGCTGCCCGACCCGACGACGGTGCGTCGCATCTGCGCCGTCGTGCGACGCGTGAACCCCTCGGCCCGCGTCATCGCTCGGACGCGGTTCATCAGCGAGGTGGGGGCGCTGCACGCCCTGGGAGCGGACGGCGTGGTTGCCGACGAACACGAGGCGGCCATGGAGGTGCTCTCCGGCGCCCTGCTCAGCTACCTGAGCGACATGGAGGCGCCCGAAGGAGCGAAGTGGACGCGGAGGAGCGCCGAAGCTGCCTGGACGACGAGGGCCGCGATGTCGTCGCGACTCGTGCGGGCCGGTTCCGAGCTTCTCGATCTGAACCTCGAGTTGCGCGCGCTGCGCGTCTGCCCGGACTCGGAAGCCGCGGGCGCATCGTTGCGCGACCTGTCGCTTCCCGAACGGGTTGCCGTCACGGCCTTTGCCGTCTGGAGGGGCCCCGACGTCATCGCCGAACTGGACGGGGAGACGCGGCTGCAGCCCGACGACGTGGTCGTGGCCGCGGGCGCTCCCGATCGGCTCGATGCGACCGAGGCCCTGCTGGGCGGCAGCGGGTGCGGGTGAGCCGCGCCGACCGCCAAGAGGAAGGGAACCTGCCGGTGGCACGCTACGAGACCTCCCACTTCTCGTTGCTGTGGGAGCTCCGCCTCGCGGCTCTCGGGGTGGCGTTGCTGGTCCTCGCGGGCACTGGGGGGTACATGCTCATCGAGGGCTGGGGGTTGCTCGATTCGCTCTACATGACGATCATCACCATCTTCACGGTCGGCTACAAAGAGGTGCATGATCTCAGCCCGTTCGGGCAGGTATATACCTCACTGCTGATCGTGTTCGGCGTGGGC
>VGFB01000581.1 GCA_016869015.1 Armatimonadota bacterium | reverse complement strand
GCGACGGGACTGCTTTGATGTCGATGTACGGCATCCGCGACCCGGACTGGGAAGGCGCGCCGGAACCGGCCGAGGTTACCGGCGATATCGTCGGCCTGGTGCGGTCGAAGGACCACGGGGCGACGTGGACGGACTTCTCGCTGGTCTCGGGCAAGAGCCAGAATGAGACCACCTTCCTGCCCCTCGACGACCGGCGCATCCTGGCGGCCTCGCGGACGGGGGCCGGCAGCGTCACCCTGTTCGAGTCCCTCGACGGCGGCTACATGTGGCAGGGCCCGCTGCCGCTGACCCAGGGCAGCCAGCACCCGGCCGACCTCGTGCGCCTGCAGAGCGGGCGGATTCTCCTGGTGCACGGCAATCGCCGCGCCCCCATCGGCGTCTGCTCGATGGTCAGCGAGGACGAGGGGAAGACCTGGCGCTACGACGACCGGGTCATGCTCGCCTGGGACTCGAACAACGGCGACTGCGGGTACCCGAGCCTGGTGCAACTCGACGACGGGACCATCGTGATGCTGTACTACTCCGTGGGGACTGCGCAGTTCGGCGGGGACGAGCTGTGCGTCTGCGTGCGGTTCACCGAGCAGCAGTGGCTGGATGCCATGGGCCGTTGACGTGGTCCGTTGCCTGGGGCCGCGCGCCACCCACACGCCGCGGCGGCACGGTTGGGGATGACCGGGGACTGACGACGAGACTCAGCCTCAATGAGCCTCATTGTCTGTCCCCGAAGTTGCCGTTCTGCCGCTGCCTCGCCTCTCCCCGATCCCGCTCCCTGACGGGCCGCTACCCGTGCGGCAGGAAGACCACCTTCCCGCAGTCCTTCGCCTCGTCGGCCAGCCGCAGGCCCTCGACGGCCTCCTCGAGCGGCAGCCGATGGGTGACGGCGGGCTCGAAGCTGAGGCCGCTGACCTCGCAGAAGCGTGCGAGGTCCCACATCCACCCGAGCGGGAAGACCACCGAGCCCAGGATCGTGACTGCCCGGCCGTGAATGTCGCTGGGGTTGACGACCCTCTCCACGCTGCCGACGCCGACGATGGCGGCCTTGCCGCCGCGGCGAAGGCTCGGGATGAGGCACTCGCGGGCGGCGGTGCTGCCCGAGGTCTCGATGGCGTAGTCCACGCCGTCGCGGCCGTCGCGCGCCCCGACGGCCTGGTGAATGCGGGCGGGGACGCCCCCCTCGGCGGCCGGCACAACGACGTCTGCGCCGCAACGCGTCGCGAGGTCCAGCCGCTCATCCGTCACGTCGACGCCGATCACCCTCAGCCCCAGCGCCTTCCCGACCAACACGCAGCTCAGGCCGACCGGCCCCAGCCCGAAGACCGCGACGCTCTCGTGGCCCCGTGCCCCCAGCCGCTGGTAGGCGCCCCACGCCGTCCCGCCGACGCAGGCCATGAAGGCGCCGTCGATGTAGCTGACCACCTCCGGGAGGACCACGCAGTTGCGCTCCTTCACGCACAGGTACTGGGCGAAGGAGCCCGGCACCGCGACACCGATGCACTGGTCGTGAGCGCAGGCCACGGTCTCCCCGCGGGCACACATGCGACACGCGCCGCAGCCCTGGTGGTGGTGCACGCTCACGCGGTCGCCGGGCCGGCGCTGCCCGACGAGGGCGCCCACGGCCTCGATGACCCCGGAGGGCTCGTGCCCTCGGATCTGGTCGGGGTGCCCTTCGGCCATCCGATAGACCGAGAGGTCCGATCCACAGATCCCGGTGGCCATGACCCGCACGAGGACCTCATCCGGCGCGGGCTCCGGGACGGGGAACTCCTTCACTGCGGCCTGTCGATTACCCAGGAACACGACTCCCTGCATGTCACGCCTCCATCGCCATGCTCCCCTCCTCGAAACGGAGGGTCAAGTAGCCGTGAGACAGGATATGTGAGCGGGCCGGTCGCCGGCGCCGGGTCACCGCACTTCCTCGACGAACACCTTGCGGAGCGCCTCCAGGTAGCCGTAGCCGTAGAGGTCGTCCGGTTGCAGGTAGCTGGTCTCGGTCCACTCGTTCCAGCTGTTGACGGTGATCAGCGGCGGCTGGTCGGGGTGCGCGTCCACATACGCCCTCGCCTGCCGGAACGCCTGCTCGATCGCCGCCGGGGTGTTGTTCTTGACGATGCCATGCTGCAGCGTCTGGAACCGCGGGTTGGTGTCCCAGCCCATCGAGACATGCGCAAAGTACGGCACCGCGTGCTCCCGATCCAGGCGCTCCCACTCCGCGACCACATCCGGCATGATCTCCGAGTAGTCGCGGTCGATGTTCGCGAAGTGCACGTACTGGTAGTGCGACAGACTGTCGAAGCCCAACAGCGCCACCAACTCCTGCGGCGTGGCCGTTGCCCCGCTACCGATGTCGAACCCCCGCTGGTAGGTGCACATCTGCAGGTGCAGCCCGGGCAGGCCGGCCTGGACCGCGTGGTCGCGGAACCAGTCCAGGGCGTCGCGCGTCGCCTCGGCCCCGCCCAGGCCGTTCAGCAGATTCTGCTGCTCATAGATCATGAAGACCGGCTTGTCCTCGATGGTGTAGTAGTTCGGGCGCTTGAAGTACAGCTCGACTACACGCTCGGCGATCCGCTCGAACTCCGGCCGGTCCACCGCGGCCTGCCAGATGACGTTGCCGTCCGAGACGTGCGCCAGCCGCCGGTCCCATAGACTCATCACATCGTGGTTGGCCCACATCAGGTAGAACTTCATGCGCTCGTTGTTCCGGGCTCGGAGGAACCCGTTGTCGAGGCACTGCTCCAGGAACGGGCGCCGATCGTACCAGTACCAGTCGTAGATGAAGACGTTGACCCCGTGATCCGCCGCCGCGTCGATCTGCATCTCCATCACGTAGGGGTCGGCCTCGTTGCAGTGGCCCCACAGGGGCCGTCGGGGCCAGGTGTGCTCCGGGAACTTGGCCTCGGCCTTCCGGACGGTCTCCCACTCGCCGTTGCCCTCCGGCCAGAACATCCGGCTGCGCGGCTCGTCACCGGTGTAGGACGGCCAGACATAGGCCGCCACGTCGTAAGTCCTCCTGCCTGCCATGGTGCGACTCCTTTCCTGTTCCAGCCCGCGGTGGAAGGGCGTCCTTGATCCCGGCCCGGCCTTACGGCCGATCACTTCCGCGTCACCACCCGCGCCTTGCCCCCGGCGCTGCCCTGCTCGGTCAGCAGGATGAACGCCTCGCCGGCCTCCGGGTTGTGCAAGCAGATGGCGAGGGGGGTCGGGTTGCCGGTCAACCAGTCGGCGCCCGCGAAGGCCGGTGCTAATCCGCCGCGCCCCTCAGCGCCGCCTGGATACCGGGGACGTAGCGCATCTGCGCCGCCATGGCCATGCCCGGGCCCGTACCGTCGGAGCCACGGCGGCGCCCCGACACGACGCCTGAAGGCGATCCGGCTCGCAGGGGCACCTGACCATCGGCTCCCGGACCTCGCGTTGGCTCTCACGCCGATCACCGTGCCCGGCCGATCCCCGGCCGCCCAACGCCAAGACGACCCCGGAAGCAGCGGGAGCGGGACATCAGCATGGCAAGTCACGGCTTGCGGCGGCTGCGTTGACGGAGGAAGGGCGCCATGCAAGCCGACGGTCTACACCCGTCTTCCGGACGGACCGGACAAGGGCCGCGCTCGTGAGCAGCATTCGGATCGCTGCAGCCGGCCCCGGCGCTGCTCGGCCCAGGGCGGGTAGACGCGAGGCGTCCCGCGGGCCGGCTAACCGGCGACCGGGAGTCCGTCCGCGCCGAAGGTGTACCGGGGCTCCCAGCCATACAGCCGCCGCGCGGCTTCGAGGTCCCACCGGCCTTCCGAGCCGTCGCCGACGATGTGGACGAGGGCGTACGTCGGCTCGGGCGTCTCAAGCGCGAGGGCGATGGCGCGAGCGACATCTTCGACGTGCACCCGCGAGGGCGTCGGTCCGGGCGGCGGATGCGTCGCCAGGTCGGGGAGGTGCACGTTTCCCACCCACGCGCCACTGGCCTCCGGGACGTAGAGGTTCCCCAGGCGAAGCACCGCCACCGGCAGGCCGCGGCTCTCGTGGAACATGCGGCAGAGGTCCTCCCCGAACCCCTTGGTCATGCCATAGATCGCGTTGCTGTGGTGGCGCGTATCGGAC
>VGFB01000580.1 GCA_016869015.1 Armatimonadota bacterium | reverse complement strand
ACGGGCCCGGTCGGCACGGCCGGACCGGCCGCCATGAGCTCGGCGAACTGGCGACGGTCGATCTTCGCGATCAGGCTCTTCACGGCCGCCCGCAGTACCCGGCCCTGGGAGTGGATGGCCCCGAGACCGAACACCTTCTCGGAGTCGGCTCCGGTCTTGCTCACGCTTCCCGCCCACAGGATCGAGGCCGACTGCGCGTCGAGCACCCGCGCGGTCAGCGACACCGACGGGTAGCTCTCCGCGCCCACGCGAACGTCGCCGTACTCCTGGACCATCCCCACGACGAACACCCGGACCGGCCCGATGTGGTCCTGCACCGCCTGCATCGTCTCCAGATCCAGGCCGTAGAGGTTGCGGGACCCGGACTGGGTCAGGGCCTGGTACACAACGCCGGGCTCGACGACATCAAACAGCCCGGTCCCCAGGAGGGACGTCACAAGCTCCTGGGTCACGACCTGAGCCGCCGAGTCGTACTGCGGGCTGGCCGCTTCGAACGGCATGACGGCGATGCGAATCCGCTCCGTCCCCGGCTTCACGAGGTACCCGGAGCTCCCGGGCCCGCCCTCCTTGCACCCCGCCGCGAGGAACGGGAGTGCCAACAGCGCGATGAGGGAACTGCGATGCATCTTCATGCTGCCACTGCCTCCGGGGGCCTCAGGCCCCCTCCGTGATCAGAACGACCGGACATAGTCCACCTGCAGCATCTTGCGGGAGTCCAGCGTGCTACCCAGTCCTCCGTCGGCCTCGTAGCTGATCTCCACGCTCTCCCGCTCCGAGAACTGGTGGGACAGCCGGGCCGAGAAGCCGGCCGAGCTGCGCGACGTCTCCAGCGGCGGCTCGTCCGGCTCGCGGAGACGCTCGGAGCTGAAGCTCGCGTACTGACGGACGCTCACCGTCGTCGCGTAGGTGGGGCTCCAGCGCACCTCACCGTACGGGTTGACCGAGAGACCACGGTGGGCGTTCTCCCGGGACGTCACTCCCAGCCCGGCCCGCAGGTCCCACTGCTGGTTGGGCGCCCAGCGGGCGTCCGCCGCGATGCTGTGAACGGTCTCGGTCGTCTCGGCCCCGCGCTGGTCGTCCCGCCGCCGGACGTAGTCATAGTACGTCGACACCTCCAGAGCCGGCCCCAACTGGTGGCTGACGCCGACCTCCGCCGACAGCGTCCGGGAGCCGCCCAGCTCGTTGTCGCGCCGTGCCCTGGAGGTTGACGCGTACAGGCTCGTGTCGGTGCTCAGCTGACCGGACAGCGTCAGGCGCAGCTGGTCCTGGGTCTGGAAGTGCGATGCGCCGAACTCACTGCGCGACCAGCTCCACTGCGCACCCAGGGTTGTGTCCGGGCCAAGGCGACTGTCGATGTCCACCGCGAAGTCGCTGTTGCTGCTTGCGCCGAACAGGCTGTCGAACCTCTGTGATCGCAGGAACACGTCGAATTGGGTCCCCGGCACGACTTCCGTGCGGAGATCGAGGGAGTAGCGCCGGCCCTCCGTGTCTCCGGCGGCCGAGTCGACGCCGCCGCTCCGCGAACTCCTGGTCAGCCCGAACTCCCCCTCCACGACCACCGCGGGCGTCGGATAGGCCGTGACCCGAGCCGTCGTCGTCGTACCCCGCGTCCGCGCTCGCTGCCCTCCGGTCTCGAAAAGCGCATCGCTCCGGAGATGATCCACACTCAGGTCAACGTTCGGAAGCACCGCGCGGCGGAACATGACACCATACTGGCTGCGGTGGCCGGACCCGTCTGCTTCCCCGAGCCGCTGGGTGGATCGATCCGCCGTCAGCCGCCACGGACCCCGGGTGTAGTTCCCGGCCACCAGCCACGTGGTCGCGATCAAGGGCTCGCCCCCTCCCAGGCTCGACTCGGACCTCGCATACTGGAAGGTCAGGCTCGGGTACCGCGGGTAGCTCAGCGTCCCGGTGACAGACAGGTTGTTCGTCGTCGCGGTCAGCGTCGTCCGCTGCCCGCCGAACCCCGCGTAGCTCGCCCGGTTGGTGTCTCGACTCAGGCTGGCAAACACATCCAGATGCCCGCCCGTGGCCGTCAGATCGAGGCGCATGTTGTGCTGATCGACCGAGGCGTACGGGTCGGTGCTCGACATCCCGGACATGCCGACGTTGGCCTGGATGTTCGTTCCGCCGAACAGCGGCCCGCGCACGTTCAGCAGGTACAGGGGGGTGAAGCGGCCGTAGCTCACCCGGGCGCCGTCCGCCCCGGTGGTCTCCACCCACCGGTACTGCAGTTGCGTTTGTAGGGACAGCTGCTGCCCCACCGCGCAGGTCGCGGCCCCCGCGAGGATCGCCGCCACCCCCGCGCGCAGCACCCCAGCCCCCCGCTGTGTCTCCCGCCCGGTCTGTCTCAAGTCGCTCCATGCCGCCTGCGGCACCCCGCAAAGAGGCGCTGCGCCGTTCATCGCGAGTAGGTGAGACCGTCGTGGAACTCGCCGTGGCACGTGACGACGCAGGAGCCGCCGTTGGCCGCATGAGCGTAGCCGGCCTGGCTGCCCGCGGGCGATGTCACGTAGTCCAGGTTGAAGTTGATCAGATGCTGCTTGTTAGTGCCGTGCACATCGTGGCACGTGTAGCAGGTCGCCCCGGGGGCGAAGTCCCCCATGTGCTTCGTGTGCAGGTTGTCGCCCCCGTCGCGGAAGCCCGTGTTGGTCGACGGGTCGGCTTCCTTCTGCACGTAGGTCTGCCAGCGATGGCACTTGAAGCATAGCTCGTTCGGGTCGTGGCCGATGTTCTCGCCCCACGAGGGATCGAAGTAGTGCGTGTTCTCGCGGAGCCGAACGGGCCGCTCCAGAATGTGCATGTTCGTCGAGCCGTGTGGACCGGCGGCTCCCGGCGCACCGGAGGCCTTCGTGTGGCAGTCGCTGCAGCACATCGTGCTGGTGGCGGTCCAGGGGGCCGTGAAGGAGGCCGTGGGGATCGAGCTGTTCCGCCCCTGGGCCGTCACCGGGTGATAGGCCAGGTTGTTCGGGTTGAAGGCCCGGCCCACGTCCTGGTACTCCTTCACCTGCCGCGCATTGAGGCTGGTGATCTTCGAGGCGGTGAAGTCGCCGCTGCCCACCGACGCGAAGGTCGGCAGGGTCGTGAAGGACGAGTGGCACTTGAAGCAGACCTGCCACTCGTACGTTGTCGCCGGATCGGTCAGCCGCCGCAGGCTGTAGCTCGCCGATGAGAACGGCAGCCCCGCGCCCTGCCACGCCGCGACCACGATTCCCGTGGTCCCCAGCAGAGCGCCGGAGAGGCGGTTCCCCGTGGCGCCCCCCGGCGTGTGGGTGCTGGAGCCCGGCGTGCCGTCATTGGCCGCGGCGTGAGGGTCGTGGCAGTCTACGCACTCCGCGTGGCGGTTGCCGCCGGAGAAGGCCCCCGGTAGCTTCTCCCCGCTTCGATGGGCGCTGGGGGTCGTGCCGGAGAAGAGCTGAGAGACCGGGTGCTTGTAGTAGTCGGTCGGGGTGTTGGGCGGCGTGGTGGCGAAGCCGACGCGAGCGTCCGCCGCGTAAGTGACGCCGCCCTGGTGGCACGCCCAACAGACGTTCTCCTCCCCGGCGAACAGGGCGTAGGGGTACAGCGTGGGGTCCGCATCCTGCCCGGCGTGGGCCTCGTGGCAGTGGGCGCATTCGCCGCGAGCATACTGGGTCGACGCCCGCAGGACCCCGGTGGTGGTGTCGCCGTGTCCGGAGGCCTCAAACAGCCCTCCCGCACACAGACCGCGGGCGGCGAGCGCGAGCAGCGTCGCGCCCCAGAGGCCGAGCCGACGCGGGTGGAGAGCCGAGCCGACGGAGGGGCTATTCATGGTGGCAAGCCTGACACGTCTGACGCGCCAACGTGCCGTCCTCCAGCGCGGCGGTCTCGGGATCGTCCCATACCAGCCCGGCCCGGTGCGTCGAGCCGTGGGCCTTGTGGCACGACCCACAGAACACCTCGTTGTCGCTCGCCGACGCCGTGCCGGGGATCACACCCGATGGCGACACCACGGGCACTCGCGAGAGGAGCGCGGAGAACCAGTACGCGCCGTCGATGTGGCCGTTCGTAACGCCCTGTGAGAGCGTGACCCCCTGGGTCGGGTGGCGGAACCAGTAGCTGCTCGAACCG
>VGFB01000579.1 GCA_016869015.1 Armatimonadota bacterium | reverse complement strand
AGGTCGGACGTGTAGGAGCTGGCCCGCAGGTACCCGCGGTTGTCCGGCAGTACGTCCAGGATGCCGTACCGTCGCTGCAGGCCGTCGTCATCGCCTCGGGCGTTGAGCACGATGTTCATGAGCAGATCGTGCTTCTTGAGGCTCTGCACGTCCTCGATTCCGAGCGCCTGACCGATCTCGCGCAACTCCGGCGGCGTCTTCACCACCAGTTCGGAGTAGGCCGGCGCGCGATCGGAGGAAGCGGAACGGGGGCTCTCCGCTTCCGCCTCGTCTTCCGCCTCCAGCGTCGGGGCCTCCTCGGGCTCGACTTCGGGCAGGACCTCGACGGGCTCTTCGATGCGCTTCACTCTACGTGGTGGACTCATAAGCCTCTGGTTCCAGGACCGCGACGTAAGGCAGTCCGCGGTAGTGTTGGGCAAAATCCAGCCCGTATCCTACGACAAAGCTATCGGGGATCTCGAAGCCGATGTACCGTGGGTGCAGTTCAACGGTGCGCCGCGAGGGCTTGTCCAATAGTGCGCAAACTTCGACGGAGGCCGCCCCCTTGAGTTCGAGACACTCAACCAGGGCCGCCAGCGTGCGCCCGGTGTCCACGATGTCCTCTACCACAACGGCGTGCTTTCCCTCAATGGAGCGGTCCAGGTCCTTCGTGAGCTCGCACGTTCCGTAAGAGACGATGCCGTCGCCGTAACTCGAGGCCCCTACGAACTCGAGCTCGGCTGGGATGGTCAGCGCGCGGAGGAGATCGGCCAGGAACACTACGGCGCCGTTGAGGACTCCGATCAGGACGAGGTCCTTCCCGGCGTAGTCGCGCGACACCTCCGCGGCCAACTCCCCCACGCGACGCCGCAGCTGCTCCTGAGAGAGCAGCACCTCGGCGATATGGGCGCAGTAGGCCGGCGGTCCGACGAGCGCGCTCATAGTCCCCGCGCTCACTCCCATTCGATGGTGGCGGGCGGCTTGGTGGTCACATCGTACAGAACGCGGCTGACGCCGCGCACCTCGTTGACGATTCGGGTCGCGATACGCGCCAGCGTATCGTGCGGGATGCGCGCCCAGTCGGCGGTCATGAAGTCATGAGTCACGACCGCTCGAACAACGACGGGGTATCCGTGGACTCGATCATCGCCCAACACGCCGACCGTGCGCACGTCGGGAAGCGCGGCGAGGTACTGGCTGACCTCCCGATCGAGGCCCGCCGCCTCGATCTCCTCCCGCACGATGGCGTCCGCGCGTTTCGCGATGTCCAGCTTCTCGGGCGTAACCTCGCCATTGACGCGCACGGCAAACCCCGGGCCGGGGAACGGCTGGCGGTAGGCAATCGCCTCCGGCAGCCCCAACGCCAGGGCGACCTGACGGACTTCATCCTTGAACAGCAGCCGAAGCGGCTCAACGTTGATCAGCCGCATGTCGTCCGGCAAGCCCTCGACGTTGTGGTGGCTCTTGATCCGGGCGGTGGCCCCTCCCCCACTCTCGATCACGTCCGGGTAGAGCGTGCCGTGGGCGATGAACTGGAACTCGCCGAGCTTCTCGCACTCCGCCTCGAAGACGCGGATGAACGTCTCCCCCACCACCTTGCGCTTCCGCTCCGGATCGGTCAGTCCCGCCAGCTTGCCCAAGAAATGGTCGGACGCCTTGACCGCGACAAAGGAATCGCCGAGAAGCTGCCCAAAAGTGGCCTTCACCTGTTCCGGCTCGCCCAGCCGCATCAGGCCGGTGTCGATGAACATGCAGACAGCGCGATCCCCGACGGCCCGGCGGGCGAGAGTCGCCACTACCGCCGAATCGACGCCTCCGGACATGGCGCACAGAATCCGGCCATCCCCGACGGTCTCCCGGATGGCCGCGACGGCCTCCTCGACGAAGTCCGCGCTGCGCCAGTCACCCCGGCATCCGGCAGCTCTGTACAGGAAGTTGCGCAGCAAGGTGGGCCCGAAGGGCGTGTGCGTGACCTCGGGATGGAACTGCACGCCGTAGAGGTGACGCTCCGGATCGCCCATGGCGGCCAGGATGCCGTCGGAGCTGACCGCGAGTCTCCGGAAGCCCGTCGGCGGCGCCGTCACGTGGTCGCCGTGACTCATCCAACACGTCGGTTCGCGCTCGACGCCCGTGAAGAGGCCGTCTGTTGAGTCTTCCTCTACGCGGAGGCGGGCAAGCCCAAACTCGCGTGTCCGCCCCGGCTCGACCGTTCCCCCCAACAGGTGGGCCATTAGTTGGTGACCGTAACAGATGCCCAGCGTTGGGAGGCCCGCGTGGAACAGCGCCGGGTCCACGCTCGGCGCCCCTTCGCCGTAGACGCTGGCTGGGCCGCCCGAGAGGATGACGGCCTTCGGTCTGAGCGCGACGAGCTCCGCTACCGGCAGGGTGCACGGGCGGATCTCGCAGTAGACGTTCTGCTCGCGGACCTTGCGCACGATGAGCTGAACGTACTGCGCCCCGAAGTCGAGGACCACCGCAAGTTCGTGCCGGGACGGGACAGCCGTCATGGCGTGATCGACCTTCGGAGCCGCCGAAGCGGCGCGTCAGTGGAACGGCGGGCCATTGGGATCACTCTGGGTGGGCGATGGCATCACGCATGGGCGTCGAGGTCATGCAGTCGTCTGACACGACGGCCCGGATCGGGGATGTACGTCGCTGACCGCCAACGTGCCGATACTTCGCCGGCGCGGCGCAGAGCGCAAACGGCCAATCTGGCGCTACACGCTGTCACAGGCGGGTCGGCAGGGGAGGGCTTCGGGTGCGTGCCGGACGTCAACGCTGGACGCTTGAAACCGCTCGATAGGGCGGAACGGCTTAGGACTCTGACGGCAAGTATAGCAGCGGCATTCGGGTTTGTCAACGATCCCTTCGGCGCGATTTGCCCGGTTTGCGGGTCACACCAACGGAGGAACGCCTGTGGCCTCCAGGGGGCGAGTCGGGAGGGGCTCCCACGCGCACTCCTCATCGGCGGGGCCGTCCTCCTCGCTGAAGGCATGTCGCCAACGCTGCTTGAACGTCCTCCCGTTCTTGATGGTGATGTAGCGGAAGTTCACGTCTACGGAACCGTCGGTCGTGACGTTCTCGAAGTGGTACATCTCGGCCCCCGGCTCGTAGAGCACCCTGAACCCATGTTGTCGGGCGCGGTAGCAGAAGTCGAAGTCCTCGAACTGGGCCGGGTTGAAGACCTCATCCAGGCCGCCGATCTGGTCGGGGACCTCCCGCTTCATCAGCCATGCCGCGCTGATCAGGCACTGAACCTCGCAACGCGCGTTGTGGGCGGGATCGTCCAGGGCGCGGCCGCGCCCGAGGTACTTGGGGCGCCCGTTGCGGGAGATCGCGGCGCCGGCATGCTCGATGTCATAGGGAGGAAAGGGGTAGACGAGCTTAGGGCCCACGACCCCCGCGTCCGGCTCATCCTCCAGCGTGCGCGCCAGGACCGCCAGCCAACCCCGTGTCCGAACCGCCGTGTCATTATCCAGGAAGCCCAGGTAGCTCCCGCTCGCGACTTCCAGGCCCTGGTTGCGGGCTGTGCAGGCCCCGACGTTGCCCGCGTTCTCGATGAGCCGAAAGGCCACGCCGGCGGTGGCTGCCTGCCGGGGGAAGTCCTCGCGCAGGTACTCTACCGACCCGTCGGCGGAGCCGTTGTCAATGGCCACGATCTCGTCGGGTCGCGGTTCCCCTCGGAGGAGAGACTCAAGGCAGAGCGCCGTGTAGGGGCGCTTGTTGTACGACACGATGATGAGCGAGGTCGATCTCTGCATGGGGCTGCTCCAGACGGCGCTCCGGTCAGTACGCCACAACCTCGAGGGCCGCGCGGCCGATGGCCTCCCAGTTGGGGGTTGCCGCCTGCTCGAGGGAATGGGCGCAGGGCACGGGCACGTCCGCCGCCGCAACGCGCCGCACCGGAGCCTGCAGCTGGTCGAAGCACGCCTCCGTGATGCGCGCCGACAGCTCGGCGCCGACCCCTCCCGTCAGCCAACCCTCCTCCACCACGACGACTCGCCCCGTCTCGCTGACCGCCTCCACGATCGCCGGCGTGTCCAGAGGCGCCAGCGTCCGGAGGTCCAGCACGGTGGCCTCCACCCCCTCCTGCGCCAGCGCGGCCGCGGCCC
>VGFB01000578.1 GCA_016869015.1 Armatimonadota bacterium | reverse complement strand
TAGCCCAGATCGCCTAACACCGGATCGGTCCATGTCACGGCCTATGGCCGGGACCTGATCGCCCCCGGCGGTTCGCCCTCCTACGGCCTGACCGCACCGGCCCAGAAGGCGGAGGAGAAGGCCTTCGACGGCTACGCCGGCGAACACTCGACCTGGAAGAACAGCACGCTCATGGTGAACGGCCTGTCGCAGGCGACCTGGAACCGGGGCCGTTCTGCCGACTGGCACTCGTCAGCGCCGTCGACCCCGGTCCCGGCCCGGTGGCTCTCGAATGCCGAGGTCGACTTCCTGGAGTCGCGTTGGACAGGCTACGAGAGTCGCCAGGGGTTGTACGGGCCGGTCACCGAGTATGTCAACGATGTCTCGCATCAGCGACAGGTGGTGTTCATCAAGCCGGCCGGCCTGTGGTTGCTGGTCGATTTCATGCGCTACAGCCCGGAGATCAAGGGACCGGACGACCTGCATGTCCGATTGCCGGCCAAGGTCTCGCCATCGCCCTACACCTTCACCCAGATCTGGAATTTCGCCCCGCCGCGCGACGAGGCGCGCCATCACTTCGGCTTCGGCAACGACCAGGTCCAGATCGACGAGGCGAAACAGCGCGTGGCCACGAACGACCCGGCGGGGGCGAATCTCGAACTCCTGCACTTCGGCGGCAAACAACTGCAATACCGGAAGTTCTTTGGCCACAAGGATGAAAAGCAGTATTTGGGGTGGCTGGTCGATGGCAAAGGCGCCCCCGGCTCGCCGCGGGTCGATGTGCATGCAAGTTGGGAGCAGAGCCGGGAAGAGCTGGCCTCCGGGAATGTCCTGCCGCTCGTGACCGTGATCGCGCCGAGCCGGAACACCAACTCGATCCTCACTGCCGCGAAACCGCGGGTGGAGGAGGCGGGACGGATCGCCGGCTGCGAGCTGACCACGACGGGCAATCTGGCGGTCGCCGCGCTGGCGAGCGCTGTGCCGGCCAAGCTCAAGGTCGGAAGTCTGGTGGCGCACGCCGAGCTGCTGGTCGTGTTCACGCGCCCCGGCGAGAAGGTGCAGCGCGGCATGCTGCTGGGCTGCACCGGCCTGCATGTCGGCGAACAATGGGATGCCTGGCGGCCGGTGGAGACGCCTGATTTCGCGTTCGCCTTCGACGGCAAGAACCTGAGCGAGATCCAGGCGATCACGATTCCCGGCGGAGAGCCGGCCGTGTTGACGACTTCCGCGGCGGCTCAATGAGGGATCGGCCGGACGACCAGGCCGCGCAACAGGCTCAACCGGGTATGAGGGGGACGCAGCCCTTCAGGTTCAGACTGGTGTCGCGCCACAGCGGTTTGAGTTCATGCGATATGCCAGGGGACTGACCCCCCTTCACCCGAATGGCGTTCCGCTCGTGGCGCCGCGCCGGAGCAGGACGTCCAAGGGCGAGTCCAGGCGATGGCCGCAGGTTCGTTGTACCGGCTTCAGCCGGTGCCTGGGCGGCGAGGTCCGTGCCGATCCCCGAACGACCGGCTGAAGCCGGTACAACAAACCCGCGCCCGCCGGCCCATCAGGATCCGGTGACGACCTGGGAGAGCCGTCCTCAGGCGATTCCGCTCGCATGGCGTGCCGCAGCCCAGCAGGCCAGAGCCAACGACGGGGTGCCCCAAACTGGTTACGCCACGCTCCCGCGTGGCCGTCGGCCGCAGGCCGACCCCACCAGTGCTTGCAGCGTCGCAGGTGAGGCCGCGCTGGAGCCGAGCCAGCTGCGCTGGCTCCGAGAGCGTTAAGCCCAGGCAGATGCCCACGATCGAGCGGTCGCTGAGGCTCCTTGCGGAGATCATCCCGACGCTTCGGAAGGAGACGGATCAGGACGAGCCCTTCACCCTCGATGGGCTTGTGCAACGGAGAGACGCAGAGGGCATCGCGAGCTTCCTCGCGACCCGCGTCCCTGAGGTAGACTGGCGACGATGCCAACCCATCGTTCGATGCAGCCGCAGGTTCGAGCATGAGGGCTCACACGGCGACCTTGGCGCCTTCCGTGGCGGGCAGGACGACCGTGCGGCCCTGTTCCCCAGCCGGGGGCTCCTCCTGTCGTCCACGTTCATGGGCCACGAGGGGGAATGGTACGGAGGGCCCTGCGGGGGCTCAGGACCGAAGTCCGTGTACGTCCAAGTCTGGGCCCTAAGGCCCTTTCGTGGTGAGCCATCGTTCCTGGTCGCCAAGTGCATTGAGGAGACCACCACCACACGGCCCGTGGAGGATGGCGTGCTGTTCGAGGATACGTACGACCAAACAGACCATGTGCTCCTGTCGGGCGCTGACGAGGGCGACAACACTGACAGGCTCCGAGGCCTCTTCGAGAGGTGCATCACGCGCAACAGCATGCTGTGAACCGAGGCCCCAGGGGCGCGGGGGTGTGGACGCGCGTGCGGCAACTCAGGTTCACGGCAGGAAGCTGTGCATCGGCCGCTGCATCCAGTTGCCGAGGACGCCCCAGGCCATGCCGGCGACGTACTCCCCCAGGGATGAGGCCGTAGGAGAAGCACATGGCGGGGCGGTAGGAGGTCATGCAGGAGTTCCGGGGACACCATACGTATCTCGCCCCTCGAGGTGTCGTGGGGGCTCCAAGGTGGTCCGCACCCCGTCTCGTCCGTGCCGGCCGGCAACACGGGTGCCTGCGTCCTCTCATCCCCACCTCGCCATACCCGAAGTTCGCTGTGCGGCCCGACACCTCCTGCCGCCGCCGCGCCTCTCGATAGGTCCCGGCGCCTCCCTCGGGGAATGAGGCCTGCGCATTTCCGATCGGAGGTTCCCGATGATCCCCTTCTTCTCTCCCGCCGAACAGGCCGCGCTTGTCCAGTGGTATGAGGTCGCCTTCGCCACGCCTCCCTCAGCACTGCCCTTCTCGTTCCGGTATGGCGACCGGGCCTTCGCGGAGGTCGCTCCGAGTTGGGAGGCCTCGGCCAAGGACACGGGGGGCGGGCGCCTGTTGACCTTCCGCGATCCGGCGACCGGGCTGGAGGTGACGTGCGAGGTCCGGCGGTTCGACGACTTCGCGGCCGTCGAGTGGGTGCTCTACTTCCGCAACACAGGCGAGCAGGACACGCCGATCCTCGCCGACATCCAGGCGCTGGACACCGCCTTCGCGCTCCCGCGCGAGCAGCCCGCGCGGGTGCACCACGCGAAGGGCAGCGACTGCGGCATCGACGACTTCGCGCCCCTCGTAGACGACCTGAACCCGACCGCCAACGCCCCGCAGACCGGCTGGCGCGGCGCGGGGAATCCGCTCGTGTTCGGCACGCACGGCGGGCGCTCGAGCAACGGCGCGCTGCCCTTCTTCAACGTGGAGCTCGGCGGGGGCCGGGGCGTGATCGGCGCGGTCGGCTGGACGGGCGACTGGACGGCGCGCTTCTGGCGCGGCGACGGGGGCGAGGTCCACGCGCAGGCCGGGATGCGGCGCACGCACCTGAAGCTCCTGCCCGGCGAATCGATCCGCTCGCCGCGGATGCTGCTGCTCTTCTGGGAGGGCGACCGGCTGCGCGGGCACAACGCCCTGCGTCGGCTGATCCTCGCGCACCACTCGCCCCGCGAGGGCCGCGAGCTCGAGCGCGCGCCGATCTCCTTCGCGGTCTGGGGCGAGAACCGCGCCGAGCGGCAGCTCGGGAAAGTGCGCTGGTTCGCGGAGCACGCGATTCCCATCGACAACTTCTGGATCGACGCCGGCTGGCATGGCGACGGGGAGTACAAGGACAGCTCGAACGTCTTCAACAGCGCCTGGGGCGCGCACGTCGGGAACTGGTGGCCGAACAAGACCCCGTATCCCGACGGCCTCGGCCCCATCGGCGAGGCGGTCCGCGCCGCCGGGATGGACTTCACGCTGTGGCTGGAGGTCGAGCGCGTCTTCCGGGGCACGCAGTTCACGCGCGAGCACCCGGAGTGGCTGCTCGGGCCGCTGGGCGACAACTCCCTGTTCAACCTGGGCGACCCCGAGGCGCGCGGGGCGCTGACCGACCTTGTCTCCTCGGTCATCGAGCAGGCGGGCGTCACCGTCTACCGGCAGGACTTCAACATGGACCCGGCGCCCTTCTGGGAGGCCGCCGACGCGCCTGACCGCGTCGGGATCAGCG
>VGFB01000577.1 GCA_016869015.1 Armatimonadota bacterium | reverse complement strand
CTTCGTCGTCTTCGGCTTCCACGTACGCGCGAAGGTCCTCGATCTGCCGGCGGAGTTCCGGCCAGAGGTCGCCGTTACCGTTGGGGTTGATCCTGTCGATGTACTCGCAGACCGTTGGCAGGAGATCCTCGCCGGGGCCGATCAGCGCCTCGTGGATGCGTTCGCCCGGGCGGAGTTCGGTGATGCGGATGGCGTCAGACGCGTCAGGATCGCCGCCTTGGAGGCTGATGAACTCGCGCGCGAGGTCGAGAATCCGGACCGGCTCGCCCATGCGTAGGACGAACTTGTCGCCGTGCTCGCAGAGGGCGCCGGCCTGCAGAACCAAGAAGCACGCCTCAGGGATGCTCATGAAGTAGCGCGTGGCCTCGGGGTGGGTCACGGTCAGCGGCTCGCCATCTGCCCACTGCCGGCGGAAGATCTCCAGCACGCTGGCGGCGCTGCCCAGCACGTTGCCGAAGCGCACGCAGGTGAAGCGGGTGCCGGTGAAGGGGCGGCGAGCGAGGGTCAGCTCGGCCATGCGCTTTGTGGCGCCCATGACGTTCGTGGGCGAGGCCGCCTTGTCGGTTGAGATGAAGACGAACCTCTCGACCCCGTGCCGCTCCGCCAGGTCCGCCAGGCAGGCGGTCCCCAGGACGTTGTTGCGCACCGCCTCCACGGGGACGAACTCCATGAGATACACGTGCTTGTGGGCCGCGGCGTGGATGACGATCTCGGGGTGGAACCTGCGCAGGAGCTGCTCGACACTGCTCTCCACCGTGACGTTCGCGACAACGGGGACGATGTCGATCTCGGGGTGTTGGTCCTTGAGATAGGAGTAGACCCAGTGAATGCGGTTCTCGCCGCGTCCAAGGAGGATCACACGGCGCGGCCCGTAGCGGCAGACCTGGCGGGACAACTCGCTGCCGATCGAGCCGCCGGCGCCCGTCACGAGCACGGTCTTGCCTTCGAGGTAGTTCTCCTCCAGAGCGATGTCTGACAACGCGACGTCGCGGCTCAGCAGGTCCTCCACCTGGATGGGTCGGACTCTGTGCGTCTCGGGCGACTCCATTGACTCCAGCAGTGACGGGAGGACCTTCATCCCGATCCCGGCCGCCCGGCAGACGCTATGGACCGAGCGGAGTTCCGCCCGGTCGATGCCGGGGATCGCAAGGATCAGCTCCTGTACGCCGTGCTCCGCAACGAGACCGGCAATGGCCTCCCTGTTGCCGAGGACCTTGGTTCTCCCCACGAAGGCCCCAAGCTTCGCGGGATCATCGTCGACGAGACCCACGACGTCGTAATGGCCGTTGCCCTGCGCTCGGAGGTCAGCCATAAGGTGATGCCCCACGTGGCCGGCCCCGTAGACCAGCACACGCTTCGTCTCATGGCGGGAGGACAGGGCCGAGGTGCCGAGTAGAGGCCTGACGAAGCGCCACGCGAACCGGACGGCGCCGACGGCCATGAGCGTTGCCAACCACGCGGTGAGCCAGACCGGAACCACCGTCGGATGCTGGGTCAGTCTGTCCAGCGCCGCGGCGGCGATCATCGCCAAGGTCACGCTGGCGCCAACTGCCACCGCGGTGTCGGCCGACGCATACTGCCAGACGCGACTGTAGAGGCCGAACAGGGCGTTGGTCGCCAGGAGGCACAACGACGCCACGATGACCGTGACCTTGAGGTCCTGCCATTCATCCGGCGGCACCCGTCCGCTGTAGAAGGCGACCGTAGAGAGCAGCAGCGCGCCACCGACCAGCGCGCCGTCAGCCAACGCCAGGCCGACCCGGTAGATGCTGATGCGTTGCCGCACTAGTTGTCGCCCCCCGAAGCGAGCCGCACGGCATCGTGTGGCACAGCGGTAAGCAGAGATCAAGACGAGCGCCAATGTCCATTCCTCAGGCTTCCGCGGAGCACCTCCTTCCTGGTGCGGGAGGACCTTGTGACTGTCCGCACACTCTGGAGGCGGAGATCTGCAGCCGCCTCCGGCCGCGATGGCGCGTACGGTCCCAGGCCAGCGCGCCCAGAATGCGCGGGTCGCGTGGGCAACCGCCCCACGTCGAATGTCCAGCCTGGTTCCGGAACGTCGGACCGCCCCATTGACAGCCTTCCCTGCCGGTAGTAGTATGATCCGGCGGGAGCGGGACGGGCCGCTCACATTGCGCTTGCTTCGGCTCTGGGGGGCGCAAGTGCAGCCACATCTGGGCGCGTCGTTCCATCGCGGCTACCGAACGCAGCACGCAGTCAGGAGGCGCCCCGTGTCACGAGCGATCTGCTTGCCCGTCGTGTTTGCCCTCACCGTAGTTGCGTACGCTGCCCCTTCGGACACCGTCCCCTTTGACCACTGGGCCTACGATGCCGTGGAGAAGCTCGTCGACGCCGGCGTCATTGTGGGCTACCCACCCAACTTCGCTTTCCACGGTGATCGCGCGCTGACTCGGTACGAGTTCGCGATGGCCATCTCGCGCCTCATGGAGTGGGACGGCCTCAAAGGGGCGGATGGGAAGCCGGGCAGCGACGGCGCACCAGGTGCCACCGGCCCGGCCGGTCCGAAGGGCGATGCGGGAGCAGCCGGCGCCACAGGACCCACGGGAGACAAAGGTGAGAAGGGCGAGAAGGGCGACCCCGCGGACAAACCGACCGAGAGCGAGCTCCGGGTGATCTGCGCGAAGCTGCTGGACGAGTTCAGTGGCGAACTGGCGGACCTGAAGGACCGAACTGCCGCTCTCGAGGGCGAAGTCGAGGACCTTGACACGCGCGCGGCTGCGCTCGAAGAGGCGATGAAGCGGCCCAAGGTCACCGGCTGGATCGACTACCGGATGGGTCTGGTGGGCGATCTGTGGAACAACGCGGAGTTCGACGCGCTGACCGCGAGGATCGGCATCGAGGGGCAGATCAACGCCGAGCTCTACGGCAAGATCACCCTCAAGGCCGTCGATGACGCGCGGCGCGTCGTTGAGGCGCGGCTCGCGCCGATCATCCTCGATCCCCTGGGCATGTCGGACCCTCTGTGGCTCGACGAAGCGCTGGTCGAGTTCGACACCCGCTGGTTGTTGCCGGTCGAATGGACGGTAGGGCGCCAGTACGTGCGCTACGCCTCAGGCCTCGCGGTGAACAACGACCGCCTGAGCCAGCAGGGCGTGCATTGGGCCGCCCACGATATTCGAGGCTCCAACCTCCACGCCGAGCTCTTCGTGGGCTACTCCTACTACGACGAGGGCAACTTCTTCTTCATCGACCACGACCACTACACGGCCTATCGTCTCAGCTACGAGAAGCCGAACTGGTCCATCGCCGGCACGCATCTGCTCGATGGGGCCGGGGATGAGCAGGCCTGGAGCGCGGACGTCGCCGCGAGGCTCTGGGGCCGGGACGTCGCCTTCGAGTATGCGCAGATGTACCGCTCCGCCTACCGGAGCCGGCTGGACGGCGTCGAGGCCTGGATGGGATCCGTCGAGTTGGTCGATTCGCCGGGTCTCCGCGTCACAGGCGTGGTGAGTCGCGCGGATGCCGACTACGGCCTGACCTTCAGCTCGCTGTTCCCGTACTATGAGACGCTGCAGTACGACCTCGCCACCTACCCCGGAGCGATCCCCTGGGAGCGCTGGACGCGGAACGCTCCGATCTTCCGGGGCGCGCGGGCGATCTCGGCCATTGCAGCCGGGAAGGTCGGGTCGGCCGCCCTCGAGCTCCGCTATGTGAACCTCGAGCCGGTGCTGGACGCGCCACCGGCCTACTGGCCCGACTATGCGGTAGGCAACTACCGGCACCTGCTGGCGTTGAGCGCCAGTCATCGCGTCGTTGACGGTCTCGACGCCACGCTCACGTGGGGCCACCAGTCCTCAGACGTGGGCGGCCTCGACGATCTCGACCTCCTCCAGGCGGCCATGGTCGCCTCATTCTAGAGTAGTGCGGCCGGCGCACGGCCGACAGCGATACGCCAGGGAGAGTGCAACATGGTCTCGCGCAAGGTCGCTGCGACCGGCCTGCTGGTCGCGTTGAGTGCCGGCTTCCTCGTCGGGTGCGGCGGCGAGACGACGATCCAGATCACGATGGTCGGCGTCTACAATGGCACGGCTTCCGGCGATGGCGTAGGCCCGTTGCGGTTCTATGTCGGCC
>VGFB01000576.1 GCA_016869015.1 Armatimonadota bacterium | reverse complement strand
GCGACCGCTCGCGGGCGATGTCCCCCGAGACGCGAGCCCTGGTAGCTGCCGTGGCCGGGCCGGCATGGCCCGAGGTCCTGCTCGGGCCCGTCGAGAGCGGTGGGCGCCTGGGGCGCCCGATCACGGGGCTGCTGCCCCGGCGCCCCCGACGGGCCGGCCGTGACCCCGTAGAGCTGCCGTCGGACCTCTCGACCCTCGCCGCCGCCGCCCTGGAGCCTGTCGGCGCCGTGGCCTCGGCCCACCCGGCCTACGAGCACCGGCCCGGGCAGATCGAGATGGCGCGCGCCGTGGCGGCGGCCTTCGTGCGGGATGAGTTCCTGCTGGTCGAGGCGGGCACCGGGACGGGCAAGTCCCTGGCCTACCTTCTGCCGGCCATTGCTTTCTCGCGCAGCAAGGCCGAGCCGGTGATCATCTCCACCAACACCAAGAACCTCCAGGAGCAGCTGGTCGGCCGCGACATCCCCCTGGCGGGGAAGGCCCTCGGCCTCGAGTTCGTGGTCGAACTGCTCAAGGGCCGCACGAACTACCTCTGCCCCCGGCTCATGGCGGCAGCCGCCGAGCGGGTGCAGGAGTCGGTGTTCCGCGATGAGCGACTGGCTCTCGCGCACCTGGTGTCCTGGGCGGCGCAGGCGCCGATCGCTGACCTCGACACCCTCGCTCCCGAGGCCTTCGAGGTGATTCCGGGTCTCCGCAGCATGGTGTCGATGGTCCGCGCGCGCAGCGAGGCGTGCGCCGGCCGTCGCTGCGCGTACTACCCGAGCTGTCCGGTCGAGGTCGCGCGTGCGAGGGCGCAGAACGCCGACGTGGTGGTCGTGAACCACGCGCTGCTGCTTGCTGGGACGGGCACGGCCGCGCTGCCGGAGCATGAGCGCCTTGTCATCGACGAGGCCCACAACCTCGAGGACGTGGCGACCGATCAGCTGGGACGCGAGGTCACGGACGCCTCCGTGCGCGCGCTACTGCGGCTGCTGACCGGGGAGGGCGCGGCGCCGTTGAACGAACGCGTCGCCGAGTGGCTCGCCTCGGTCTCCGTGGCCGATGAGGAGATCATCGCCGAGAGCTGCGCGGCCTTCCCGGAGGCCGTCGCCGCGTTGGAGTATACGCTTGAGGACCTCGCGGCGGCGCTTCTCACCTTTATCGAGCACGCGCCCTCCGCGCCTCGGGGCGCGGATCGCGCCTCCATCCGCCTGACGGTCGACGTCCGCAACGCGCGCTACTGGGCACCCGTCGTGGAGGCGCTGGCCCCGGTCGGCCGGGGGATCGAGGCGGTACGGGCGCTGCTTGCGATCTTCCTGCACGCGCTCCACTCGTCCGGCCAGGAGCTCACCGATGCGGTCGCGGCCCTCGCCCTGGACATCGAGCAGCCCGCCACGCTGCTGGCCCATCTCGAGACCTCGCTCGCGATCGTCGTGCGGGGTGAGAGCGACCGCGACTTCGTCTGCTGGGTCGCGAGTTGGCCGTCGCGGCGAGGCGAGACGGCCTGGAGTCTCCGCGCGGCGCCGATCGAGGTTGGGCCCGCGCTGCAGGGCGCGTTGTACGGCAGTGTCCGGACCGCCGTGCTCACTTCCGCCACGCTCACGGTCGACGACACCTTCGACTACCTGCGCGGGCGCCTGGGTCTGGAGACGGAGGCCGACCGCCTGCTCGAGCTTTCCGTACCCTCGCCGTTCGACTTCCCCAACCAGCTCCTGATGTGCATCCCCGACGACCTGCCGCTTCCCGGAGAGCGCGGGTTCGACGCGGCCTCCCACACCGCCATTGAGGGAGCGGCGCGGGCGGCGGGCGGAGGCACCCTTTGCCTGTTTACCGCCCGGGACGCCATGAACCGGGCCCATGAGGAGCTGCGCGGCGGCCTCGAGCGCGCCGGCCTGATGCCAATCTGCCAGGACCAGGCCGCCTCCCGCACGGCGGCCCTGGAGGCCTTGCGCGATGAACCCACGGCAGTGCTCTTCGGGGTGAAGAGCTTCTGGGAGGGTGTCGACGTGCCGGGCGAGGCGCTCCGGTGCCTCGTGATCGTGAAGCTGCCCTTCGCGGTCCCGAGCGACCCGATCATCCAGGCGCGGCAGGAGCGGCTTGAGGAGCAAGGACTCAACGGCTATGATGAGTTCTACGTTCCGAACGCCGTGATCGGCTTCCGCCAGGGAATCGGCCGGCTGATCCGGACACGCGACGATCGGGGCGTCGTCTTCGTGCTCGACCGTCGGGTTGTCCTGCGCCGCTACGGCCAACGCTTCCTGCAGTCGATCCCGACCTGCACGGTTGAGCGCGGCCCTCTGGACGTGTGCCTCGCGCGGACACGGGCCATGCTGGGCAAGCCGTGACACTCACGCCTCACCCGGAGCCTCCCGATGAGCGCCACCGACCGGCCGGAGCTTGGCGTCGATGACTACTGCTTCGCGTGTGGACGGGCCAACCCGAAGGGCCTCCACCTGACGTTCCGGTTCGAGGGCGAGGAGTACGTCTGCGACTTCACCGCGGCTCGCGAGTACCAGGGGTGGACGGACATCCTGCACGGCGGCATCGTCTCGACCGTGATGGATGAGGTGATGACGCGGATGCTCTGGGAGCGGCGCATCAGCGCGATGACCGCCGAGCTGACGGTCCGTCTGAAGCGTCCGACGCCCGTCGGGCAGCCGCTCACCGCTCGGGCGTGGCTCGTGTCCCAGCGCCGCCGGCTCTACGAGACCGAAGCCGAGCTGGCCCTGGCGGACGGGACCGTGACGGCCACCGCTACGGGCAAGTTCCTGCAGGTGGACCCGCCGGGGGAGTGAGGCCACGACCGCATGTTCTACGACGCGGTGATGCTGGCGAGGGCCGGGGCGGAGATCGGGCGCGCGCTGATCGGGTCGCGCGTGCGCGAGGTCCTGCAGCTCCACCATGACGAGGTCGCCCTGACCTTCGGACGCGGGGCCTCCCCGATCGCTCTCACGCTTGCCTCCTCACCCCAGTTCGGTCGCGTATACCTCGGTCCGCCGCCCGAGGGGAAAGGGCCGCTCCAGGCCTTCGGCCTCGCGCTGAAGAAGCACCTGCGGGGTGCGCGGCTCCTCGAGGTCGTTCAGCCAGGCTTCGATCGCGTGCTGCGGCTGACGTTTGCGGAGTGCGAGGGGTTCGGCGCCGAGTGCCGAAGGGCGCTCGTGGTCGAGGTCATGGGGAAGCACGGCAACATGCTGCTCCTGGATGAGGGGGAGCGCATCCTGTCCTGCGCGAAGCATGTCCCCGCGCGCCTGAACCGCTATCGCGAGTTGATGGAAGGCGAGCCGTACCTTCCACCCCCCTCCTTCGAGAAGCTCGACCCGCGCGAGGCAACGGTCGACGCGTTGCGCGACCGCGTTGCGGCCAACCCGCAAGCCACGCCGGCCGCGTTGCTCCGCGACGAGGTTCTCGGGGCGAGCAAGGTCTTCGCCGCCGAGGTCCTGTGCCGACTCGCATCTGACGCGGGCGTGGTCGGCGAGCTTCGGGCCGGCGACCTGGAGGCTCTGGTCGCGCTCGTGCGGCGACTCGCGGCGGAAGCTGCACAGGATGGAGCGGTCTACATCTACGAGCGCCCGGCTGGATCCAACCTTCCCGCGCGGTTCGCTTACCCGCTGTCCCTCTGTTGTTGCGGCCCGGCCGTCGGCGAAGCGCCGACTCTGAGCGCGGCGCTGGGGCCGCTGATGCTGGCCGAGCGCAACGCGCAACGCGAACGCGAGCTGCGAGAGCGCTTGTCCGCGGCGGCGCGCGCGCAGCTGCGGGAGCTGACGGAGCGCCTCGGCAAGCTCCGCGCGCAGGTGCGCCAGGCCGAGGGGGCCGAGTCCCTGCGCCGGACCGCCGAACTCCTGCTGGCCCAGCCCCACGCCGCCCGGCCGTATGCGAGCGAGGTGGAGCTGGTGGACTACTACGCGGAGGACGCCCCGACGGTTACCGTGACTCTCGACCCGCCGGGTGACGTGCACGGGACTGCCCGGAAGCTCTTTGACCGCTGCAAGCGTGCGGCGCGCATCCTGCAGCGCGTCCCGCCGCTGATCGAGCAGGCGGAGCAGGAGAGCGAGTACCTCGCGGCCGTGCTGGACGAGGTCGAGCTGGCTCAGGGTCTTGAGGACCTGACCGAGATCC
>VGFB01000575.1 GCA_016869015.1 Armatimonadota bacterium | reverse complement strand
TTCAATGCAGGGAAGTCGAGAGCGCGCCCGCCATTGGCGAGGACCACGCCGTCGTAGGTGTGCTTCATGGCCTCCCCGAGCGGGCAACCCGTCGTGAGCCAGTACTCCATCTCCTGGTAGACGGGCACGCCGTGGTCGGGGTGGGTCGCGGCGAGGTAGGCAACGACGGGTTGGCGGAGCATCGTCAGGCAGAAGGACTCGTCCGGGGGGTAAACACGCTGGGTCCACTGCCCGCCGACCATCTCGAAGGCCCGGTGCGTCACGCCGGTGCTGCAGGCGCCGCTGAAGACGATGCTTGGGCTGAGCCGGGCACGGGCAAGCTGCCCGGCGGTGAGCCCCTGGTCGATCCGGTCCGGGTACCCGTGCCCGCCGAAGTGCAGGATCCCGTAGCCGCTCAGCCTGTCGAGCGCCCCGTCGTCGAAGCCCCGCAGGCCGTTGTTCATGCCACGCGCCTCGATCTTCCCACGCAGCCAACCGGCCCAGAACAGCTGCGGGTGCACGAGGACGCGGTCATTATCGAGCTGGTTCGGGCCGAGGCTGTCGAGGAGCCGGGGCGCGATGACTGAGGGGTCGCGGGCGGCCGCCTGGGTGCGCTGCCAGAAGGCGAGGGCGTCCTCGGGCGTCGCGCCGGTGATCACCCCGTACCAGAGGTCGACGAAGGGGTCCTCATCCACCTGGGAGGCCGTCGCCAGCCACCGCCACGCGAGGTTCACATCGAGGTCATGCGGCGGCAGCACGAGGACGGCGTAACGGGGCTGGAGCTTGCGGAGGACCGGCAGGGCCGTCTCCGGGGCGTCAGGCCCGATGCGCAATACGGAGGCCTTCTCGGACTGCTGCAGGGCCTCGACGACCGGCCACCAAGGGCCGTCCGGGGCGGCAGTCGTCACGATGACGTCGAGAGGAAGCGATGATGCAGTCGGAGGCGGGAGCCGCTCGGGGACCCGGCCCCTCCGCCAACACCCTCCGATGCACACCCCGGCGAGCACGGCGGCTGCCCATGCGGCCCGCTGAACCACGCCTCAGCTCTCCTCTCCGGCCAGCGCCGTAACCGGCCGCTTGCACGGCAGCCACACGGTGAAGGTTGAGCCCTCCCCCAGCTTGCTCTGCACGTCCACGCGGCCGTGGTAGAAGTCCACGATCCGCTTCACGATGCTCAGGCCCAGGCCCGTTCCGGTCACGTCTCTCGTGGCCGTGGTCTTCTCGCGGAAGAACTCCCCGAACAGCTTCCTCAGGCCCTCCTCGCTGATCCCGACCCCGGTGTCCATCACGCGCACCTTCACGTAGGGTCCCTCCGACTCCACGGCGATCGTGACCGTCCCGTCGGGGCGGTTGTACTTGATCGCGTTGCTGATGAGGTTGGTGAAGAGCCGGACCAGCTCCTCCCGGTCAGCCTCGACCCTCGGCAGCGCTCCGGCCGTCCCCGACTGCAGGGCGACGCTGCGTTGCTGGGCCAGCGGCTGCATCAGGTCGATGACCTCGTCCACCACTGCGCCCACGTTCTGGGGCTCGATCTCCCGTCGCACCGTACCGGCCTCCATTCGCGCCACATCCAGCAGGTCGCCGACGAGGTCCAGGAGCGCGCGCAGACGGGCCTTGGAGCGCTCGATCATGCCCCGTTGCTTCTCGGGGTCCTTCACCATGCCCTCAAGCATCACCGACAGATACCCGTCGACGGCGGCGAGGGGCGCGCGCAGCTCGTGAGCGACCATGTTCACGAACTGGGCCTTCACCTGCTCGACACGCTTGAGTTCAGTGATGTCGCGGAGCACGGTGACCGCACCCAGGAACTGGCCGGAGGTCTCGTCCGTGACCGGGGCGACATCGACCAGAACCCAGGCTTCGTCGCGCCCGAGGGCGAGCTTCAGCTCGCTGGACACGCGCTTGCGGCTCTCCGAAGCCTGTTCGATCATCGAGGCCAGTTCGGGGGAGGCAACGGCGTCCGCGATGCTGATGGGCCCGGCGGTGTCGGCAGCGCCGCGCAGGACGCGCAGAGCGGCCGGGTTGTTGAGCACGAGTTCGTGCTCGGCGTTGGAGACGATGACCCCCTCCGCCATGCAGTCGATGATCGTGCGCAGGCGGCTCTTCTCGGTCGCGAGCTCGAGCATGCGGCTGCGGCGCTCACTCTCGAGGCGGTTGCGCTCGCGGATGAGCTGCACGCGTTCCAGCGACCGGTTCACGATGCGGGAGAGTTCATCCGGAGAGAAGGGCTTCGCGAGGAAGTCGTAGGCCCCGCGCTTGGTCGCCTCGACGGCGGCCTCGATCGTGGCGTAGGCGGTGATGACGACAAAGACGGTCTCCGGCGCCACGTCTCGCGCCCGCGCGAGGAGCTCCAACCCGTCCATCCCAGGCATGCGCAGGTCCACCAGCGCCAGCTCGATGTCCGGGTCCTCCGCCAGGATCTCGAGGCCCTTCTCGGCGCGGTCGGCCAGCTGCACCGTGTGCCCCGAGGCGCGCAGCACGCGCTCGCAGCCGCGCAGGATGCCCGGCTCATCGTCCACCACCAGGATCTTGTGTCCGCCCTCGGTGCGCAGCGGCAGGTGTTGGTCCGGTATCAAGGGACGCCTCCAGTCAAGGAGCCGCGGCCGAATCGCCGGTCGGTGGCTTGTCGGGCGCGCCGGGGCGGCCTTCGGGCTCGGCGGAAGGCAGGGTCAGGACGAAGTCGATCCACTCACCCGGCGCGTTCTCGACGCGGATCTCGCCGCCGTGCCGGTGGAGAACCTCGCGCGTGATGAACAGCCCCAACCCGGTGCCCGGTTGTTCGTCCGTGGGTGCGTGGATGCGGGAGAACTTGCGGAACAGCTCTCCGGCCTTCCCCTCGGGAACACCGGGGCCGTCGTTCCACACGTGCAACTCGACCATGCCGTTCCGTCGCTCGCCGAAGACGCGCACGCGCCCGGCATCGCGGCCGTACTTCGCGGCGTTGTTGATGAGATTCGAATAGACGATCCTCAGCAGCGAGGCGTCGCCGTACACGATCAGGTCGTCGGGCAACGCGATCTCGACCTGCATCCGACGGGCGTCCAGGCGCCCCCGAAGGTCCTTCAGGACCGGACGCAGCACGTCGGCCTCGAGGTCCAGCGGCTGAGGCCGGACTTGCAGCTCGCCCTTCTCGATGCGCGAGAGGTTCAGGTAGTTGAGGATCATCTCCTCAGACCGCTCGATGGTCTTGGCGACATCGTCGAGGGCTTCGCGCTGCGCGGGCGCGATCCCGCCCAGGTACCCGTCGCGCACCGCCAGGAGGTTGATCTGCATCGCCGCGATCTGGTTCTTCAGTTCGTGGGTGATGAACTCCAGGATGTCCAGGTAGTTCTGTACCCACTGCTCGAGCTCGTCGGCCGTGAGCTGCAGCTCGAGGTTGCTCGCGCGGAGCTGTTCGTCGCGCTCGCGGACGGCGGCTGCCATCTGGCTGAAGGCCATCGAGAGGCGGCGGATTTCGTCGTGGCGGGCGCTGGTCGGAGGCTCGAGGCGGTAGTCGAGGTTGCCGCGGGCAATCTCCGCGGCGCCCGAGGTCAGGCCCGCCAGGGGGCGCGTGAACCGGCGCGCCAGGGCGACGGAGAGCACCACGGCGATCAGCAAGGCCAGCGCCGCGATGCCCAGAAACGACCGGGTGGCCTCGGCCCGCATGTCGTCGTAGCGGTCCTGCAAGATGCCGACATAGAGCATCCCGATGGTGCGGCCTTCCAGGTCGCGGAGGGGCTCGTAAGCGGAGACGTACCAGCTGTCGACAACGAAGGCGGGACCTTCCCAGCGCTTCCCCTCGCCGAGGACCCGATCGTGGACCTCGGCGGAAACGCGCGTGCCGACGGCGCGCTCCCCGTCCGGGCCTTCGACGTTGGTCGCAATGCGCACGTCGCCCTGGAAGACGGTGACCGTCCCGAGGTTCTTGCCGTTGTAGGTGGCGGTGGTGAAGACGTTGCGCCGAACGAAGTCGACGAACTCGAAGTTGCCGTTGACCACGGTGCCGACCCGCACCACGCCGCGGAGGCGCCCGGCTTCATCGCGGACCGGCGCCGCGGCCTCCAGCACCATCGCCTCGGTGAGCCTGCGGGGCCCGTCAGGTCTGGCGCGGGGTGTGGGGACCACCTCGATACCGGCC
>VGFB01000574.1 GCA_016869015.1 Armatimonadota bacterium | reverse complement strand
GGGTCGCGTCTTTGAACTTTAATCTTCTCTCTCCCGGGTAGGTGCCCGGCGCCCGCTCAGCGAAGTCCCGGCTCCGGAGGTGATCGCCGTGTTGCGCCGCTCCGAGCGGTCGTGGCTGGCCGTGGTCCCCTTCCTGCTGGCCGTCGCGTCGCTGCCGGCCTCGTGCAAGCGCGAACCGACGAAGCCGCTTGCCCCGCCTGCGCAGCCACCGGACGAGTTCGTCGCCCCTCGCCAGGCGATGATCGACGGCCTCCGCGCCCAGGGGGTCGAGGACGAGCGGGTCCTGGAGGTCATGTCCCGCGTGCCGCGCCATGCCTTCGTGCCTCCGGACCAGCAGCCCCTGGCGTACTTCGATTTCCCGCTCCCCATCGGCGAGGATCAGACGATCTCGGCGCCCTACATCGTCGCGTTCATGACCTGGAAGCTCGACCCACGGCCGACGGACGTGGTCCTGGAGATCGGCACGGGAAGCGGCTATCAGGCGGCGGTGCTGTCGCCGCTGGTCAAGCACGTGTACACCATCGAGATCGTCGAGTCCCTCGGCAGATCGGCCGACGAGCGCCTGAAGCGTCTAGGCTACCCGAACGTAAGCGTCCGCGTCGGCGACGGCTACCAGGGCTGGCCCGAGCACGCGCCCTTCGACAAGATCATCGTCACCTGCGCCCCGAAGCAGCCCCCGCAGCCCCTCGTCGAGCAGCTGAAGGAGGGCGGCGTGATGGTGATCCCCTACGGGGAGACGTGGAACCAGAACTTGCACATCCTCCGGAAGCGCGGCGGGAAGGTCGAGGAGCAGTCCGTGCTGCCGGTCCGTTTCGTCCCGATGACCGGCGAGGCTCAGCACCGGTAGCCGCTCACGGCGGCGGCCAAGAAGGAACCGGCGTTCCGCGCGGGGAACCCGCGTGTGGTCTCCACCATGGCTCAACCCGATCAGCAAACCCATGCCTACACTCCCGGTCTGCGCGTGACCGGGTTTGCGGTTCTCCGGCGGGAGCGCCGGTTGCCGCTGCCCGGCACCGTGCATGTCGCCGTGGGGCAGGCCGTGACGGCTGATGTGATCGTCGCCTCCGCCGAACTCCCCGGCGACGTACTCTCGGTGAATGTGGCGAACAAGCTTGGCTGCATGGCTTCGGAGGTGCCTGATCGCGTGAAGGTCGCGGAGGGGGACGCGGTGCGCGCCGGAGACGTGCTGGCGGAGACGGCCGGGTGGTTTGGCCGCTTCAAGACCGTCTGCGACGTGCCGGCCGACGGCACCGTGGAGACGATCAGCGGCGTGACGGGCCAGGTGCTCATCCGCCTCCGGCCGTTGCCGGTCGAGCTCGCGGCGTACGTCGACGGGACGGTCGCCGAGGTGCTGGGCCGAGAGGGCTGCGTCGTGGAGACCCGCGGGGCGCTGGTGCAGGGCATCTTCGGTCTCGGCGGTGAGACCTTCGGCGAGCTGCACGCGCTGGTCGATGATCCCGCCCGACCGCTGTCGGCCGCTGAGATCGGGCCCGACTGCGCGGGGAAGATCATCCTCGGCGGGGCGCTGACCACCCCCGAGGCCATTGAGGCGGCGCGCGCCGTGGGCGCGCGGGGCATTGTGGCCGGCGGGATCGACGCCGAGGAGATCGACCGCCTGCTCGGACGTCCGTTGGGCGTCGCCATCACCGGCCACGAGGACCTGGGTCTGACTCTCGTCTGCACCGAGGGTTTTGGGCTCATGCCGATGGCCGAGCGTACCTTCCGGCTGCTACACGAGCGGCAGGGGCAGCGGGCCTCGATGAACGGCGCCACCCAGATCCGCGCCGGGGTGATCCGGCCGGAGGTCATCATTCCCGATCCGGCCCCGGGCGCCGGGCAAGGTGGAGAGGGCCTCGAGGCGGAACAGGGACTGCGCCTCGGCAGCGCCGCGCGCGTCATCCGCGCCCCGCACTTCGGCGCGATCGTCACCCTCGTGGAGTTGCCCGAGGAGCTGCAGACCATCGACACGGAGGCGCGGGTCCGCGTGCTGGTAGCGGAGCTGCCCGACGGCCGGAGAGTGACGTTACCGCGCGCCAATGTGGAGCTAATCCAGCAGTGATCGGCCCTTGCGCTCTGCAGACGCTACGGCGATGTGGGCGGCTCACGAGCCGCCCCTACGACGGCGCCCCCGGGGGCTCCCCCCGTAGGGGCGCAGCGTGCTGCGCCCACTTTGCCGCAATCGCCGCGCTCTTCCTGCTGCCGGTCACCTGCCTCGCGCAAGAGCCCCCTCCGACGATCCCCGAGGGCGAGACCTCCGCGCAGGGCGAGGCTGCAGCGACCCTCGCCGAGGCCCTCATGACCGGCGTCGCGCCCAGCGACGTTCGCGCGGAGGTGGACGAGAAGGACGAGTCCGGCGCGAAGGCCGTCGTCAGTTGGAAGGCCCCCTTGGGGAAGCCCCTCGGGGATCAGGAACTCAAGGGCTATCGCCTCTACCGCGCCGCGGATGACGGGGAGTTCGTCGGCCTGCTGGAGCCCGTCACCAACCCCGACACGATCGAGGAGGAGGGCCAGGCGCCGCGGCTGGGCACGCAGGTCTCCGACCTGTGGACGTGGCACAGCTACCGGTTCAAGGTCGCCGCGCTCTATGGCCCCAAGGACAATCCGGCGGAGGTGGAGGCCAAGGGCGGCCCACGCCCCTGGTACATGGAGGGCCAACTGGAGCCTGAGGACCTCGGGGACTGGGAGTCGGCGGTGGTCGTGATCGAGGAGCTGTCCCCGGACGCCTCGCCCCCGATTCAGACCCGCGCGAAGTGGTATCGCCTGAACCGCACGAACATCCTCATCGGGGTGCTGCTCTACTCCGTCGTCGTCGTCTGGTTCATCCACCACGCGCGCTCGGGGAAGGAGATCTACGTCCGCCCGATCGCCGGCATCGAGGCCATCGACGAAGCCATCGGGCGGGCCACGGAGATGGGCAAGCCGATCCTCTACGTCTCGGGGCTCACGGGGCTCGGATCGATCTCCACGATCACCGCCATGACCATCCTGGGCCGCGTGGCCCGTCGAACGGCGGAGTACGAGACCCCGCTGCTCGTGCCCTGCGTCGACCCGCTGGTCATGCTCGCCGCCCGGGAGATCGTGAGGGAGGCGTACCTGGACGCCGGGAAGCCCGACGCCTACCGCGAGCAGGACGTCTTCTTCGTCACCGACCGCCAGTTCGCGTACGTAGCGGGCGTTGACGGGATCATGTTGCGCGAGCAGCCCGCGGCCAATCTGTACATGGGCTACTTCTACGCCGAGGCCCTGATCCTCGCCGAGACGGGCTCGGTGACCGGAGCAATCCAGATCGCGGGGACGGACGCGGACACGCAGATTCCCTTCTTCGTGACCGCCTGCGACTACACGCTGATGGGCGAGGAGCTCTATGCCGCCACGGCGTACCTGTCCCGCGAGCCGATGCTCCTGGCGCAGTTGAGGGCCCAGGACGTGGGCAAGGCCGCGCTGGGGGCGCTGATCGCGGCGTCCATGGTGGCAGCCAGTGTCGCCGCGTTTCTGACGGCGGGGGGGATGAGCCGCGCCGCGGACCTCATCACCGCCGCCCTCGACCTGTTCCGTCCGCTGTAGGGGCGCCGGTCACCGCGCCCGAACGCTCATCCTCAGGGAAGCCGGCCGTTGAAGACCCGCGTTCCGCTGGCACTGACCTTCGTCACCGCGCTTATCATGGCGGCGATCTTCTTCACGCCGCACCGCTTGGGCGACTACGTCCAGTCCGAGCTGAGCGACTGGCTGATGGTCATCGGCGGGCTGGGCCTCGTCCTCGGCCTCATCAGCCTGCTCCAGCGGCACCTGCGTAAGATCGCGCACCGTCAGCGCGACTGGGCCTACAGCCTCGTCGCGGTCGTCTCCTTCCTGGCCATGGCGGTGCTGGGCGTCGGGTGGG
Source organism: Armatimonadota bacterium (assembly GCA_016869015.1). Taxonomy (GTDB): domain Bacteria; phylum Armatimonadota; class Zipacnadia; order Zipacnadales; family VGFC01; genus VGFC01. The sequence goes on along the minus strand of VGFB01000574.1, from coordinate 224 downwards.
GGATCCAGGAGGGCTCGGTGTTCAACTGGATCTTCACCAACGCCTACATCCCGCTCGATGCGACGATGTTCTCGATCCTGGCCTTTTTTGTCGCCTCGGCGGCCTTCCGCACCTTCCGCGCGCGGTCAGTCGAGGCGGCCCTGCTGCTGGCTGCCGCGCTCATCGTGATGTTCGGCCGCGTCCCGTGGGGGCAACTCGTCTTCAAGCAGAGCCCCCTGGTGGCG
>VGFB01000573.1 GCA_016869015.1 Armatimonadota bacterium | reverse complement strand
GCAGGAAGACGGGGCCGTGGTGGCTCGACTCGACCTCCCGACGGATCGTCTCGCCGCCCTTGACGGGGATCACGACTTCGCGGACCGTCATGTCGCGCCACCGGCCGTCGTAGCGGTAGCGGCGCGGATCCGCCGGGTCGCACTCCTCGACATACACATCCGTCGTGTCGGGGCCCCCGGTGGTGCAGGCCCACGCGACGTGGGCGTTGTGGCCGAGGCCGAGGGTCGGCGAGCCTACGGGACCGAAACCGCAGAGGTCCAGGGCTCCGGCGTGCAGCCGGAACTCGTAGAACCGGAAGGGGCCATCCCAGGGGATGTGTGGGTCGATGCAGAAGAGGGCGTGGCCGTCGGCCGTGCGCTCGGGGCGCACGGCCCACTCGTTGCTCGAGAAGGGCAGGTCCACCTCATCGCGCCGCTCGAGTTCCGCCTGAGCGGTCCCGAGGGGCCAGCCGAAGATGAGCGCCCGCCCAAGGGCGAGCACCATCCAGGGCTCGATCTCCGGCGCCCAATCGGGGACCTCGTCGGGATGGGCGGCCATGTAGTCCCTGACGCCGCGCTGGAAGGCCTCGATGGCCGCGCGAACGTCGGCCGGCTCGTCCGCGTACTTGGCCTGGCTGACTTCCCGGTGCCCCACCCGCGCGGCCTGCCAGTCGTGTTCGACCCAATCAGGCCCGAAGGCCTCCGCCATCGCCCCGCCGGCCCACCGGTAGTTCCAGAGGAGCTGCTCCAGGCGGTCTTCGGCTTGCGCCCAGCCGAGGCCGTAGGCGCCGCCGGCCTCCGTTCCGGCGAACACGTGGGGAACGCCCCACCCATCGCGAGCGATCCGGACGCTCTCGGCCCGCGCCAGCGACGCCAGACAACCGAGCAGGAGCACGGCGACGATCACTTCATGGCGCATGGCGCTCTCCCCGGCGCCCCGGCCGCTTCCCGCGGGCCGGGGCTCGTGTGCGGACTCAGGCGCCGACCACCACTCGGAGCTGCTCCCCCGCGCGAACCTCCACGGCGTCGTCCAGGCGGATCGTGAGACCCCCCGCCCGCTTCCGGACCGAGGCCGGCACGGCGCGACGGCCGAGTTTGACTGAAGCGACCGCTGCGGCCGTGGCCGGGCGGTCAACCTCCAGCTCACGCAACGTGAGCGAGCCGTGCTCCACCCGGATCGAGGCCTCGAGACCGCGGTCCGACAGCTTCTGGGCGTAGAGTCCCCATCCGGAGTCCACCGAGAAGAAGCAGGCGAAGTCCTCGGCGTAGACGCGCGGCCCGAAGCCGATCCGCTGCGCGGGCGCGGAGTAGCGGAATCCGGCGAGGGCCAGCATCACCGCATAGCTCGCCATCGAGCGCGAGTAGTGATGCCCACACTCGATCTCATCCCACGGGTTGCGCCGCTCGCCCGTGTACCGGTCGCGGACGCCCTTGACGATCGCCAGGCCCTCATCGACCATGCCCTCGTAGATGAGGTGGCCGGCGACCTGGTACTCGATGCCGCACCACACCTCGTCGGCGAACCAGAACGCATGGCCCGGTCGCTCGCCCCGGGGCCACGTCCCGATGATGAGCCCGGCCTCGTCGTTGAGCGCATAGATGCGCAGCAGGCACGGATGGTCGTACAGCTCGGCGCGCCAGTTGTAGTCGAAGATGGACCGCAGCGTCTTGCGGATGTTCCGGCGGCGATAGAGGGGGCCGAGCTGCAGCATCTCGGCATACCACTGGCCGAGGAGCTGATCGGACAGGCAGCCCTTGCCGAACTGCCAGCGCGGCCAGGGGAGCTTGTCGTCCCGGCCGTGGTCCTCCGCGAGCTTTCGGAGGTTGTCGGGCCAGGGCAGGTGGGCGTCGGGGTTCACGTGCTGCTCGTAGTACTCGCCGTTGAAGAGGTGCTCGTCCGTCCAGGCCGAGCCGCGCTCGAAGAGGTTCCGGTACGTCTCGGCGGCCTCCTCATCGCCGACGGCCTTCGCCATCTCCTCGCCCGCTCGCAGCGCGCCCAGGTAGAGACTGCCCATCATGGTGTTCGCGCCGTAGAACTCCATGTCATACGTGTTGTGCTGCATGCCCTCCATCACGCCGTCGCGGTCGGCGTCCCAGTACTTCCATGCGAACTCGAGGGCTCGCTTCGCCTTCGGCCAGATGCCGCGCAGCCACTCGTCGTCCCCGCAGATGAGCCACTCGCGGTACGCCTGCATGACCGTGCCCATCTGCCCATCGGCGGCCGGGTGGAAGCCGCGGGTCCCCTTCGTGCCGAGGGGCAGGGGCATGCGAAAGGCCACAAAGCCGTCGTCGAGCAGGCTGTTGTTCCACTCGGCCTCGCGGAGGGAGCGCTGCAGGACCGGGAAGAGATACGGGAGGGCCTGGGCGTAATTCCAGACGTGGGTGCACGAGCCCTCGCAGCAGCCGCCCGTGTTCGAGCAGCCCTCGAAGCCGTAGAACGTGCCGTCCTCCAGCCGCAGACAGGTGGGCGTCTTGAGGATCGAGATCTGGGAGCTGACGGCATCCAGGACCACGGTCGGCAGCGTCGAGGCAAAGAGCGTGTCCCGGAACCGCTTCGTCTCGGCCTCCAGGCGCGGGAGGTTGCGCGCGGTGTACGTCGCGGCGTCCCAGGCATCGGTCCAGAGCGTCGCGTAGTAGTTCCGCCAGGTGGGCGCGCAACCACACTCTGGCTTGTGCCAGTGCTCGAAGACTGGGAAGTGCCAGGCGACGAGGAAGGTCAGGCTCGCGGTCTCACCGGGCTTCACCGTGCAGCGCGCGGCGAGCGTGCCCGTCCGCGAGCCGCCCTTCCCGCGCGGAGGGAACGCGTCGGACTCGGCGACAGCCTCCCAGTACTTGGAGATGCGGTCGTCCCGCCAGTTCGTCCAGACGGCGGCCTCCTCGCTCGTCGTCGCCAGCGTCAGCGATCCGAGCTCGGGCGCCGGCTTCCCGTCTCGTTCCGCGCTGAGATGCAGCCCCGTGAGGCCCGCTCCTGTCCGCTTCCGGTTGGCGGGCCCGGCCTCCGTTCCCTCGCCGGTGATGTTGGTGAGGTTGCCGAAGATCGTGGCCTTGATCGCGCGCGGACCCCGGTTCCGCAGCCGGTAGGTGAGGATGGCGACCGGGATCCCCGAGTCCCTGTCGTTCAGCGGGATGAAGGGGTTGAAGGCCTCTAACTCCACATCGAGGGGAATGGCCGGATCGCTGAGCGTCACGTTAGCGACCGGGTAGCGCCCGTCGAAGGACACCTCGCGGAACCGGGGCAGGCCCTGGCCCGCCCCCGTCGGCACAGTGTGACCGTCGCCGACGAAGCTGCCGCCGATGGGGCCCTGCAGCACCTTCGTGACCGCGGCTCGCCCCGTGCCGACCTTCAGCGCGAAGAAGGCGTTCGGCAACGTGTAGCCCTTGGCCGGACGGTTGCGGATCTCCCAGTCCTGGAGCTGCCCCCAGCCGCCCAGGCTCACCGCGCCTGCCCCGATGCCGCCGAGCGGGAAGGCGACCTCGTCGAGCTTCCGGCCCGTCAACAGGGCGGGCGGGCCCTGTCGGCGCAGCTCTTCACGCGAATATGGAATCGGGCGTCGGGCCATCTTCCGAGAGCCTCCCCTACAGGAATGTGCCCGGCCATTCACCGCGCCCCGGTCGCAGTCCTTGTTGGGTCCGCGTGTCTCACGGGCGCGCCGACCAGCCAACGGTGCCCGATGGCTGTGCCCGGGTCCGGTTCTCGTGAGTAAGGTGGAACGAGCCCCGCGGGGCGACGGTGAGAGCGCGGGTGAGCGGAGGGCGTCGTTGGCTGTGGGGGGCGTCAGCGCTCCGGAGGAGCGCAGGATGGCTAGCCGTGGGCGCAAGCCCACGGAACCTGGTGGCCCCAACCCTTTCCCGCCCCGCAGGTGGCGGGCGGGCTGTCCCGTCGCCCCGTTGGGGCTCAGGGGATTGGGGCGTCGGTTCCAGGGGCTGTCGCCCCTGGCTATCCACCGGTCGCCCCCTTCGGGGGCTGACGACCACACCGCCCCGACCCACCACTCTCGGTGGTCACACCCGCTGTGCCGGGACTGACTCTCGTTTGTAGGTGGGAACCACGTCTTGGCAAGCGCCCGAAGCGCCGGGTAGGATCGTGTCGTTGGTCGGGAGACGGTGAGCGCTCCGCAGGAGCGCAG
>VGFB01000572.1 GCA_016869015.1 Armatimonadota bacterium | reverse complement strand
CGTGAGGTACGGAGAGCCGGGCTGCTGGTACTTGTGCAGTCTGTCCTTGATCGGCGGCCACTCCGACCAGTCCGGCGAGAGCATCCCGGCGTTGAACGCGGGAGCGTCGACGACGATGTTGTTCTCCCAGACGTTGTCGCGCCCGCCGTGGTTGTGCAGCCCGCAGATGGGCGCCGCGTAGACGATGTTGCCGTACACCAGCGTGCCGGTCGTGGGATCGTCCAGGTAGATCCCCCAAGTGAAGTGGGGGTACTCGAAGGTCACCTTGCCGCCCTGCAGCGGGGCCCAGGAGTTGGCCTTCCCGAAGCCCCCGCAGTGGTGGAAGAGGTTGTGGCGGATCACGTTGCCGCGCTGAGTCCAGTCGCGCGAGCAGAAGTAGATGCCCCCGGTGTCCGCGGACTCGAGGTTGCAGTGCCGCACGTGGTTCAACTCGACCACGTTGTCGTTGCCGCCCAGTAGCAGCGCGGCGTGGGGCATGTCGTGGATGAGGTTGTGGCTTACCGTGTTGCCGACGCCGTTGACGCTTATCCCGGGCCGATAGGTCTTCCAGACGCGGGCACAGTGGTGCACGTAGTTGTTGTCGGCGAAGAGGCGCCCGGGCTCCAACGTGTCGCGGCTGCCGCCCGTCACGCTGATCCCGCCATGCCCGCAGTCGTAGACATCGTTACCTCGCGCGCCGCTGTACTCGCCGCCCGAGATGCTCACGCCCCAGCCGCCGCAGTTCCGCACGATGCTGCCCACGACCGCGCAGTGCTGCGAGTTGTTGATGCGCACGGGCGTGCCGTTGCAGCACTCCAGGACGAGCCCCCGCAGCGTGATGTGTTGCGCCCCCTCCATCACAACGATGTCGTCGAGGGCGGCCGCCACGGGCGCAGCCTCGTCGATGGGGCGCGGCGGCTTGAAGTAGAAGGCCTCCGTGCGCGGGTCGCGATACCACTCGCCGGGGGCGTCGAGCTCCTCGAAGAGGTTGTCCAAGAAGTAGCGATCGCCGATGTGCAGCGCGTAGGAGACCTTGTCGGCCAGCGTGAGGGTGCGGGTCGCCGGATCGTGGGCCTTGAGCTTCACGATGTTCCAGGCCCAATCGAAGTAGGGGTGGATGTGAACGGCGGCGTCCTCCGGGTGCTCCCAGGCGTGTGTCTCGTCCTCACCGTAGCGGAACTCGGCGCGGTTCTCGCTGCCCTCAACGGAGGCCACGTACGCCCACGCGCCCTGGTGCGGGTCGTTGGGGTCGAAGTTGGGATAGCGAGCGAGGGTCTGAAGCGCTCCGCCGAAGACGAACACCGAGATCGGCTTGCCGGCAAGCTCATTGGCCTTCAGGTCGCACCACACGATGCCGTCCTCGAGCTCCCGCCAGCCGGTCAGCGCCCTGCCGCCCGTCAGGATCGGCTTCTCGTCGCCCGCGCCCCGGTACACGATCGGCGCCTGCTCCGTGCCCGAATCCTCCGGGCCCAGCGTGAGCGTCTCTCGCAGCTCGTACAGGCCGGGCAGTACATTGACGACGGCGCCTTCGGGCAGCCCCTGAGCGCCCCGGAGGGCGCGGAGCTCGTCGCGGGCTCGAGCGAGGGTCGCGAAGGGGCCGTCCGGAGCGGCGATCTCGGCACGCCTCCCGCTCCACGTGTCGTTGCCTCCGGGCGACACATACAGCGCAAGCGGCTCCGCAGTCGCCAGGCCCGCGCAGGCCATCAGCATCACCCCGACCAGCGTCGTGCGGCGCTCGGGATCCAACAGCACCATTCTAGACCTCCGTGGCCGGCGTCGGGCCGGCCGATGAGGTTCCGACAGCCACGGCAGGGCTCGATCAACACCCCCGGCGTGGTTACGTCTATTCCAAGACAGGCGGCAAAGTCCTCGTTGGCTCCCGGGTCGGCTCACCAGAGCCGACGACGGTGCATGTCGACGGGAAGGCTCTGTCGGCTCCGGTGAGCCGACCCACGACTCCGAACGGCGGACGACGCGGGTCAGGCGACCCGCAGGCGCGGAACGACGACAGCCACGACAACGGCGCGGACTCGGTTCAGCCGTCGTCGCGGCAGGGACGAGGCGCAGAACGAGGAAGTCGGCATGGCCGCGTGCTCCGGACCGGCGCGGACCGCACCACGGACCGGCGGAGGCTTGCCGGGAGTCAGGGGGCGTCGCGATGCCAGATCACGTGCTGCTGCACACCCTCGCGCTGCTTGGCCTGACGGCCGCGGCCGGCGCGCAGGGTGCGGCCATCGACTTCGGCGTCTGGGAGCGGTACCGGGGGACGGTGCAACACCCGTGTGCCGCCATCAAGCGGGGCGACCTGGACCGCGCCCGGCGCAACCTCGAGCGCCACGAGTGGGCGCGCAAGTACCTCGAAGGCCTCCGAAAAGGGGCCGACGGCCTCGTGGCGGAGGTCGATGAGGGATGGCTGACGACCTTCATCCCGCGCACAACGCCCGGCTGCTATGGGCCCTGCCCGGCGTGCCGCGCGCAAGGCCTGCCCTGGCATCCGAACGGGCAGTGGTCGTGGAGCGCCTCGGCCCCAGAGCAGCTCTCCTGCCAGGCGTGCAAGACGGTCTTCCCCAACGAGCAGTTCCCGGAGAGCGTCGTGGTGCGCAGCACGTGGGACCCGGAGCAGGAGTTCGGGTTCATCGGCGGCGACACGTTCAAGTGCTTCGGCTACACGAACGCGCGGCCAAGCCTCTCGGGGATCATTCGGGCGCGCAAGGTCGGCCATGCGACGGGCTCCCTCCGGCGGCTGGCGCTGGCGTACGGGCTGACGGAGGACCCGCAGTATGCGCAGGCCGCGAAGGCGATCCTCCTGCGCTTCGCGGAGGTGTTGCCCCGGTACCTCGTGCGGGCGGGGTACGGCTACGGCGAGTATGCCGACTGCGACCCGCACATCGCGGCGGAGCGGATTCTGGACCTCCCGAACGATGAACTGGTGTACCCTCCCAACGTGCCCGACCGCAAGATCTACACCGGGTACTGGTCGGCGAGTCGGATCGGCTCATCGGGGATGGACGGCGATTGGGTCGGGAACGTGGCGCAGGCGTACGATCTGACGTGCACGGCCCCGGGGGTCTACACGGAGGAGGAGCGGCGGCGGATCGAACGGGACGTGCTGCTCGAGGGCGCGTACCTCGCTGCGTGCGACCCGGACATCAACAACAAGTCGGTCGGCAACTGCTACGGAGCCGCGATGGCGGGCATGGTGGCGGGCCATCCCGACCTGGTGCACTTCGGATTGGGCGGCTTCCGGCGCGCGGTGGAGGAGTGGTTTCTGCCCGATGGGGGTTCGTCGGAGTCGCCGGCCTACGCGCTGATGACGATGGGAGGGATCGACGGCTTCGGGCTCATGTTCCGCGACTACTCCGACCCGCCGGGGTACGCGGCGGCCGACGGCGAGCGTCTCGACGGCTTCGACGCCTGTCGCGACACGCGGTATGGCGACTGCTGGCAGAGCCTCGTCTGGACGCTGCAGGGCGACTTGCGGCATCCGCCGTCCGCCGACTCGTACCGGACGACCGGGATCGGCGCCTCCTCCGCGGAACTGATCGCCCGCGGCTAGCCCCCCGATGAGCACCTCGCGCTGCTGAAGGAGCTGGCCGGCGCGGACCTGTCCGGCGGCTCCGCGGAGACGGCGCTGTTCTACCGCGAACCCGGTCTGGAAGCGCGCGAGGCGCCTCCACTGACGCTGCCGGACGTCGTCTTCCCCTTCCTGGCGCAGGGGCACCTGCGGACGGGAGCGACGGGCCGCGACAGCCTGGCGCTGCTCAACGCGAGTGACTGGGGCAACCACCATCACCTGGACAGCCTCGATCTGTACTACTGGAAGGACGGGCGCGAACTCCTCGCAGACCTGGGGTACCTGTGGGACCATCCGGACTCGTACCAGACGCGCCGGACGCTCGCCCACAACCTCGTGCTGCTCGACGGCGCCGACCAGCGCAGCGCGGGACGCGGAGGGAGCTTCCACCTGTTCTCGGTCACACCGAGGGTGAAGGTGATGGAGGCCTCGTCGAGCGCTTACCCCAACGCCGAGGTGTACCGGCGGACCGTGGTGCAGATCGACCACGGCGAGGCGGGCTCCTACCTGCTGGACCTCTTCCGCGCGCAGGGCGGGCGCGAGCGGCAGTACGT
>VGFB01000571.1 GCA_016869015.1 Armatimonadota bacterium | reverse complement strand
CAAGGCCCGGGACCCCGAGTGCGCGCTCAGCACCGAGGGCATCGCTGAGAACTTCATCCCGTGGCTGGACCTGTACGACCAGCGTGCGGGGAACATGGAGTACTTCGGGCACTACTCGCGCGGCATGCCGATGGGCGGCGAGACCGTGCCGCTGTTCAGCTTCATCTACAACGAGTACATCGGCGCCTACTATGCGGCGATGCCGGAGTGCAACCGGCCCGAGGTGCTCTACTGGACACGCGGCCTCGGCAAGGCGATCTGCCAGGGCGTGCTGCCGACGGCCGGGCGCTACTTCCCCGACCCGCCCGACCACAACCCCGTCACGCTGGCGTTCTTCCAGCGGCTCATTCGCGTAGCCGGCCGTGAGCTGTACCCCTACCTCATGTTCGGCGAGATGCTGCGGCCCCCCGATATCTGCGTGCCGATGATCACCGCGCAGTACTGCAAGTTCCTCTATGACGCGGAGGGGTTCCGGCACCACATGGACCCGCAGCAGCGGCACGAGGTGACCGACCGGGCGGTTCAGCACGCCGCCTATCGGGCCCGCGACGGCAGCGTGTGTCTCGTGTTCGTCAACGTCTCAGGCCAGGGCGTGGAGTTCCCCGTCGAACTGCCCGCCTACCAGTTCGCGGCCCTGGTGGAAGTCAAGCGGATCACGAACGGCGAGCTTGCGGAGACGCTGACGGGCGTCTTGTTGCCGCACTCGATGGCCCTCGTCCTGGAGCCGTTCTCGATCACGCTGCTCATCTTGCGGGAGGGAGGGGCATGACGGCCAAGGAGCGGTTCATGTCGGCGCTGACGTTCCAGCCCGTAGACCGCCCGCCGAACATGGAGATCACGGTCTGGGCGCAGACGCGCGAACGCTGGCTGACCGAGGGCATGCTCGAGGGCCTGAATACCTCGTTCATGCAGGTTGGCGACGAGCGGCTGGGGCTGGAAGGCTACGAGACCCTGGCGCTGAACGCGACGGGCCCCGTCCCGGCTTGCGAGGAGCGCGTCCTGGAGGAGACCGAGGACCACGTGCTCTTCGTGGACGGCTTCGGGCGCACGCGCCGGGCGCGAAAGAGCGGCACCGTCGCGGGCACGCGGCTGAGCATGGACACCTACCTCGACTTCCCGGTGAAAGACCGCGCCTCGTTCCAGGGCTACCGCTTCCGCTATGAGGGGCCGGTCGAGGAGCGCTACCCGCCGGATTGGGAGGCCGCGAAGCGTCAACTGGCGGCGAGCGATTGCCCGCTCACGCTGATGAACCCGCTCGGCGGCACCTTCGGCTACTACTCCATGCTGCGCAACTGGATCGGCACGGAGAACCTGTCGTACCTCTGGCATGACGACCCCGCGCTGATCCACGAGTGCCTGGAGTTCTTGACCGACTTCGCGCTGCGGCTGCTTGAGCGGGCCGTCTGCGAGATCGCCTTCGACTTCGTCATCATCCACGAGGACATGGCCGGCAAGGGCGGGCCGCTGATGGGGCCGAAGCTCTTCGCCGAGTTCCTGCTGCCGCACTATCGCCGGTACGTGGAGTTCCTGAAGACCCACGGTGTGCGTCTGGTGCTCGTGGATACCGACGGGGACCACAACGTGCTGATCCCGACATTCCTGGAGGCCGGGGTCGACGGCTTCTGCCCGCTGGAACGCGCGGCAGGCATGGACCCGGTTCAGGTCCGGCGCGAGTACGGCCGGGCGGTGTGCATGATCGGCGGAGTCGACAAGCGGGAGATCGCCAAGGGGCCCGCCGCCATCGACGCGGAGCTCACGCGCCTCGCGCCGGTGGTCGAGAGCGGCGGGTACATCCCCACCATCGACCACTCGATTCCCCCGGACGTGTCTTTCGCGGACTTCCTGTACTACCTGCAGGCCAAGGGCCGGATCCTCAGGTCCTGAGCCGGAAGGGAGCCTGACCTTGGCCGCTACGGCTTCTCGCGCCCCCGCTCGTGTGAACCCGCTGCTGTGTCACCCTCGAGAGCTGCGCTACTGCCTCCGCGGCGACTGGCGCTTCCGGCTCGACCCGGAGGAAGCGGGACTGGCGGGCGAGTGGTTCCGTCGCCCGGAGGGCATCGCGGAGCCGATCGCGGTACCCGGGTGCTGGCAGGGGCAGGGCTTCGGCCATGGGGGCGAGGATGAGGTCTGGGACTTCCGGTTGAGGGCACGCGTCTTCCGGGCGACCTACCGAGGCACGGGCTGGTATGCGCGGACGTTCCGAGTTCCGGACGCGTGGCAGGGACGGCGAGTGTGGCTCAACTTCGGCGGCGCGCACCCGAGTGCAGAGGCGTGGCTGAACGGCGAGCCCCTCGGCGGGAACGACCTCCCCTTCGTGCCCTTCCGCTTCGAGGTCACCAACCTGCTCCGTCACGGGGCGGACAACGACCTGGTGGTGCGAGTTCACGAGCACAACCGTCTGTACGGTCTCGCCTACAGCTGGCAGGGCAACTGGTCGGGCCTGTACCGCGATGTGGAGCTCACGGCGACCGGCGCTGCCGCGCTGAGCGAGGTGCGCCTGCTGCCCGATGTGCCGGCCCAGAGGCTGCGGGTGCGGGCGTGGGCGCCGGAGGCCCGCTCGGGATGCACGCTCCGGGTGTCGATGGTGCCTGCGGCGGGCGTGGGCGCGTCGGTGACGGCGGAGATCCCGGTCCACGAGGGGCTGGGGCGCGGCGAGGTCGCCGTGCCGGGCCCGCGACTGTGGAGCCCCGACGACCCGCAGCTCTACCGCGTCGACGTCGAGCTGGCTGATGGCGATAGGACGCTCGATGCGCTCGCCGAGCGCACCGGCTTCGTGCAGTTGACCGCCGAGGGCCGTCGCTTCCTCATCAACGGCGACCCTTACTACATCCGCGGCACGGGCGACTTCATCAGCTGCCCCGAGACGGGCTGCCCCGACACCGACCGCGACCGCTGGCGGCGGAAGCTGAGGGCCCTGCGGGAGTACGGCTACAACCAGGTGCGGTGTCAGTCGTATGTCTACGGGCCGGAGTACTACGACGCCGCCGATGAGGTGGGGCTGCTGATCCAGGGCGAGATGGGGATGCTGGGCGCTTGGGGCGGGCAGACCCAGGAGCACGTCTACGCCTGGCCCGCCCCGACGCCCGACCACTATCCGACGCTGAAACAGCAGTGGGATCTGGTCGTCAGACGCGACGTCAGTCACCCGTCGGCCGCCATCTACTGCATGAGCAACGAGTTGGGCGGTAGCACGTTCTTCCCGCGCGTCGCGTGGCAGTGCTACCACGACACGAAGGCCGTCAAACCTCACGCGATGGTGATCTGGACCGACGGTGGGTACAACCCCGAACTGCCGGGTGACTTCGTAAACACCAACTGGCCGGAAGGACAGGCCCCGCCCGATCAACCCGTCATCGAACACGAATTCCGCTGGTGGAGCTCGCTCCCCGACGCGCGCCTCGCGGGGAAGTACACCGGGGCCATTCGCCACTACGCGGGGGAGATCGCGCGGGAAGCCTCACGGCGGCGAGGACAGGAGGACCTGCTGGAGACGTATGCCGTGAACAGCCAGAGGCTGCAGCTCCTCGAGGCGAAGACCAAACTGGAGCAGTGTCGACGGGACCGCGGGTTCCTGGCCGGCATCTCGCACTTCAACGCAATGGACGCCAACCCCTCCCCGCAGGGCGTGCTCGACGACTTCTACGAGCGCAAACTGGTGGACGCCGAGACGTGGCGGCAGACGATGGGCGACACGGTGATCCTGCCCGGCCTCGACTTCGAGAACCGCGTGCTGCAGGAGGGAGAGGCCTTCCGTTGCCCCCTGTACGTCTCCGACTTCTCGCATCCGCCGTTCAGCGAGCCGCGGCTGCGCTGGACGCTGTCCGCGAAGGGCGGCGAAATCGCGATCGGGGGACTGCGCTGGGCGCACGAGCCGTTCACGACGTGCCCGGTAGGCGAAGTGAAGTGCGTCATGCCTCGCGTGGGGAAACCCGCGCGGGTTGAGTTGGGAGCCGCGCTGACCGATGGCAGCCGGAGGGCCACGAACCAGTGGAGCCTGTGGGTCTTCCCGGAGACGAGGGCGCTTCCGGAAACGGTCGCGCGCTACGGCACCCCGCGGCACACGTGGCTTGCGGCGTGGAAGGAGCTACCGACAGTCGACGGGGCGGGGCTG
>VGFB01000570.1 GCA_016869015.1 Armatimonadota bacterium | reverse complement strand
CCGTGAAGCCTTCGGTCGTCGTGGGTCGGCTCACCAGAGCCGACAGAGCCTTCAGGTCGATGCCGGACGGCGTCGGCTCTGGTGAGCCGACCCACGACGACAAACGGCAACCACGAGAATCACGGCTGACAGCGCACTAGTCCGCGACCTCGGTGCCTTCCGCCAGCTTCAGCAGATCCTCCTCCGACTCGATCTCGGGCAGGGGCGCGCACGTCTTGCACAGGATCCGCCGCCACTTCCCGACGCAGTCGATGCACACGACCGCCGCCAGGATCATCATCGCGACGGTCAGGCCGAGCTTCACGTAGTCTACCGGCGCGGTGCCCAGGACCTTCTGGCTGAACTGCACGCCGGACGTGAAGACTGTTACGACCATGAAGAGGTACGGGACGAAGGTGGTGAGGGCGTAGACCGGCCGCTTGGCGTGACGCAGGATGACGGTGGTGCCGATGGCGAGCGCGATGGTGCCCAGGAGCTGGTTGGCGATGCCGAACATCGGCCAGATGGTCATGACGCTGCCGCCGTGCACGAGGTAGTACCACGCGAAGGTGACCAGGAAGCTGGTGAGGATCACCCCCGGCAGCCAGCGGCTCTCGCCGAAGGGCTTGTAGGCCCGGCCGAGCATCTCCTGCACGATGAACCGGGCCACCCGCGTCCCCGTGTCGATGGTGGTGAGGATGAACAGCGCCTCGAACATGATCGCGAAGTGGTACCAGTACGACATCATCCGACCCATGCCCGGCAGTTGCCGGAAGATGTCCGCCATGCCCACCGCCAGCGTCACTGAGCCCCCGGTCCGTCCGACGAGGGTCTGTTCGCCGACGGCCTGGGCCGTGGCGGCCACTTGGTCCAGCCCCGCCTGAGAGGCCTGGTACTTGCCCGCGGCGGCGTTGATGATGAAGTAGTGGTCGGGCACCAGCGTGCAGGCCGCCACGAGGGCCAGCAGTCCCACGAACCCTTCGATCAGCATCGTCCCATAGCCGATCGGGCGGATGTCCGCCTCGCTGTTGATCATCTTGGGCGTCGTGCCCGAGCCGATGAGGGCGTGGAAGCCGGAGATGGCCCCGCAGGCGATCGTCAGGCAGACATACGGCCACACCGGACCGGGGATGATCGGCCCGCCGCCCCTCAGGAACTCCGTGGTTGCCGGCATCTTCAGGTGCGGATTCACGATGAAGATGCCGATCGCCAGCAGCGCCACTGTCCCCAGCTTCATGTAGGTGGACAGGTAGTCGCGCGGACAGAGCAGCATCCAGACCGGCAGCACCGCCGCAATGAAGCCGTAGGCCGCCAGCGAGATCTCGATGCCGTCCTTCGAGAGGTTCAGCCACGGCCCTAGCGCGCTGTGGGCGACCGGGTTGCCGGCCACGACCCCGATCAGCAGCAGGACGACGCCGATGGCGGACGCCTCGGTCACCTTCCCCGGGCGCAGGCGGTACATCCACTGCCCCATCAGGAACGCGATCGGAATGCTGCACGCGATGGTGAACACGCCCCACGGGCTCTCCGCCAGCGCGTTCACCACCACCATCGCCAGCCCCGCCAGCGCGACGATGATGATGAAGATCACCGCGAAGGCCGTGCACCAGCCGGCTACCGGGCCCAGGTATCGCTCGGCGATCCGCGAGATCGACTCCCCGCGGTTCCTCACCGAGGCGTAGAGGATGATGTAGTCGTGCACCGCTCCGGCGAAGACCGCCCCGATCAGAATCCAGATCGCGCCGGGCAGATAGCCGTACTGCGCCGCGAGGACGGGGCCCACCAGCGGCCCCGCGCCCGCAATGGCCGCGAAGTGGTGCCCGAACAGGACCCACTTGTTGGTGGGGTGGAAGTCCTTCCCATCCCGCCGCACGTGGGCGGGCGTCGGGCGTTCGTCCTCGGCCACTGCGATGCGCGCCTGCAGGAACGCGCCGTAGTACCGGTAGGCCAGCGCGAAGGCACACAGACCGATGATCAGCAGATACGCTGACGGCATGGACGCCTCCTCAGGCAGAACCACCGTCCGACGACCGAGGGGGTTCTACTCCCCGAGCAGGAGCACCTCGGTGGTCCAGGGGGGCACCTCCTCGACGCGGACCGTGAAGCCCTTTGCGGAAGGGCTGACGTCCCAGGGCTCCCGTCCGCCACCGGTGACCAGGCCTACCGGTACTCCGGCCGGCGCTCGGACCTCAAGGGTAGCCTCCTCGAGCCAGTCCGTCGAGGCGTTCAGCAGCACCACCGGGCCCTGCCTCCGGTCCTCCGACAGCCTGACGAACGGGACAAGCGGAACGGTCTCGCTGATGCGCACGGGAAGCCGGTCGCGGGTGATCCAGTCGGCGAGGTTCAGAAGCTGCGTCCGTTTGGCGCCCGAGTGGATGAACATCCAGGGCGCGTAGCCCATGACCACGACCCGGCCGCCGAGGTCGTTCTCGTAGGCCGACAGACACGGCCCATACTGCTCCTTGAGGTAGGTCTCCAGGTTCGCCAGGAAGCGCACCCCGTCCGCGAGCGGCTCGAGCACATCCGCCTGGCCGCGCGCCTCGCCCCAGAACTCGATCCGGCAGTCGCGCAACTCCCCGGCATGGGGCCCGTTCAGGGGCGCAGCGCATCTACCCCGGCGGCCAGGCCAGCCGCCGGCCGCCGAGGACATGGAGGTGCAGGTGCGGCACGGCCTCGCCGGAGTCGGGACCGTTGTTGAGCACGAGGCGGAAGCCCGACTCGGCGACCCCGGCCTCGCCGGCCGCACGACAGCCGAATCGCAGCAACCGGCCGAGCAGCGCCTCATCGCCCGCTTCGGAGGCCGCCGTGTTCGCGATGTGACGCTTCGGGATGATCAGCAGGTGAATGGGGGCCTGGGGGTTGATGTCCTTGAAGGCGAGCAACTCGTCGTCTTCGGCAACGACGGTCGCCGGGATCTCCTTCGCTACGATCCGGCAGAACAGGCAATCGCCCATGGAAGCACCCCCACGGATGGCTGATCTCAATCACCGTGAGGGTTTCGACGCCGGAGACGCGAAAGCCTCCGCCGTCCGTGCCTGCGGGTCGCCTGACCCGCGCCGTCGCCGTTCCGTCTGCCGTTCGTAGGTCGGAGCGCTGCTCCGTCGCCGTCCCGTCTGCCGTTCGTAGGTCGGAGTGCTGCTCCGTCGCCGTTCCGTCTGCCGTTCGTAGGTCGGAGCGCTGCTCCGACGCCGTCCACCGGCGCCTTCGCCTTCCGCGTACCCAGCGGTCATGCCGCCGGGCCGTCGCCCCGCCCGAACAGCGCGACCGCCGTTGCTCCGATGGAGGCGAACAGCAGCGCGAGGCCCAGCACTTGCCCGATGACGGGGACCAGGCACGCGAAGCAGAGCGTCAGCCCGCCGGTCAGGGCCTGGCGCGGCGTGTGATCCGCGCCGTCGAGGCTGCCGGGGACGAGGCTCGCACCCACGGCGGCCGCCAGTCCGATGTATCCGGCCAGCGAGAGCAGGAGCGCCAGCAGCAGCAGCAGCGCCCCGACGCCGGCCAGCGGTTCGGCGACCGCGCTCAGGATGAGCGTCACGATGAGCACGAACAGCAGGATGAGGAAGCCCCACAGGAGGCACAGGCCCCGTCGCTCCTCGACGGCCCGCCGCGTGGCCGCGGTCCAGCGCGGGAAGGCCACCGCCAGCACGCCCTGCAGGGCGCCGCTCGCCGCGGCCAACGCCGGGAGGATCAGCAGCCCGACGAGCTGCCGCGTGCCCCCGGCTCCTTGGGCGAACGCGGGCGCCGCCATCAGCCCCAGAGTCGCCAGCAGCGCGGCCGGGACAACCCGGGGCGTGCCTCGGCGGCGAAGGTCGGTCTGCATGGTTCTCTAGCCTCCCTGAGCTCGACGCGGCCGGATCCGGACGCCGCGCGCGACCGCCACGTTCGCCGCCGCGAGGATCAGCAGGCACACCCCCAGCGGCGCCACGCCCACCCGTCGTGTGAGGGACTCCGCCCATCCGAGGCTTTCGCCCCATTGGCGGCGCGCCCCATCGGCGGCCTCGCGCGGCCAGGTCACCGCGTCCGCATACAGCGCCGCCGCGTCCTGGTCGACCCGGGTCAGCTCCCGCGACGACGACGCCACGCCCGCCGCCTGATCGAGCAGTGTCTCGCGGGCGGCCCCGAGGTTGAGGTCGGG
>VGFB01000569.1 GCA_016869015.1 Armatimonadota bacterium | reverse complement strand
CTCGATGGGAGCCGAACCTGCCTCGCAGCAGGCACGCAATATGATACCGAATCCACCGCAGAGACGGTATCACGGTAACTGGCTGCAGCCGGCCTGCTGTCTCTCCACAGGTCGGTGCGAGCAGGCGCCGATCTGGGCGAGGGCGAAGCGTCCGCACGTCGATGGGGCCGCGATCCGCTCTCACCTCGTCTGCCTACGACTGTGCGGGGGCGCGATGGTGCAGAAGCCCAGGTTCGCCCGAGGTCTGTCCGAGGAGTTCATGCGCGATCTTCGTGAAGGCGCCCTCTCGGGGCTGCTGGATGCTACCCGCACCTATCGCCTGGACCTGCAGATTCGCGAAGACTACCTGAACCTCTATCACGATGGCAAAGCCGTTCTGAAACTGGAGCACCGGCCTCGGCTGTCGGCATACCGTGCGGTGATCCACAGCAAGTTCCTGCCGGGAGTCGAGCTGCCGGGCCCGGCGAGTTCACGGAAGGAGCATATGTGCTTCGATGCTGGCCCTGGGTTTGTAGACGCCTATGCGAGCCAGCTCCCGAAGATCATCGCGAACGCCTGCCGCTATCGCCACAGCGAAGGGGCCGCCGAGGAAGCCCTGATCCGGCAGAGCCTGATCGGCTCATCGCCGGTCGTGTTCATCGACCGGCAGGTGCAGGTGCACGGGGTCAGTAAGCGAGCCGATGTGATCGGCCTGACGCGCGACGGGGAGCGGGTGATCCTCGGCGAGGTCAAGCAGGGGCTCAACAACGACATCCAGCACCTGATCGACCAGCTGACGCCCTACTATCACATCGCGGCCGGCGCGGATGGGTGCCTCAGCAACGAGTTCGCGTTTGCCTATCGTGTCGTTGTGGAGCAGAAACGCGAGCTCGGCGTGCTGCCCGAGAGTATCGTCTTCCCGGCTGTCCCTCCGCGCGTGGACTGCCTGGTCATGCTCTGCGACTACAACGAGAAGAGCCAGCTGCTCGGGCGCCTACGCGGCCAGGCCGCACGTTCCGACCTGCGGATCTGGCTAACCTGCCCGTTCGGTCCCGACTACCTGCTATCGCCTCCCGAGGAGTGGGAGCAACTGTGCCCGAGTGCGTGACCGTGCTGACCCACGGCGACCTGGACGGGATGGTCTGCGCGATCCTCGTGCTGCGTCGGTCCGCCGGGGCGGACGCGGACGTGCGCATCACGAACGCCGAGCATCTGCATCACGCCCTTGGCAAACTCGCGCGCGAGACCTGCCTTCCCAAGCGGCTGTTCGTTCTGGACATCCCGCTCCAGATGGCGCACCAGGCTCCCGTGGTCGGGGCCCTGCGCGACCTGTCTCAGCGCGGCGTCGCGGTGCATCTCTACGACCACCACCACGGCTGGGACGAAGCCCCCGAAGTGACCGCCCTGTGCGCAACCTACTCCGTGAGCACTGCCAAGACCACGGCAGCGGCGTTGGTCTGGCGCGGACTATGCCGCCACGATCGCGGGAGCCACGTATGGCTCCGCCTGCTGAGTGAGAGGAGCAACTCATCCGACCCGAGCATCGTGGAGCGCTTTGGGCTGCTCGCCGCGCTCATGCAACCGCAGCACTACGCCCATACGGAGGCCGTCCTCAAGGCCTTGGCGCGCGAAGACGAGTTGAGCGACGAGTACCGCGCGCTTGCGGAGTGGTACTACGAGGCCCACGCGCCACGCCAGGAAGCGCTGGCCTCGCGAGCGGAAGTGCTGACCACGCGCGCCGGCCGGCGGATCGGCTGGCTTGACCTCCGAGGCGAGGAGGGCTATCTGCTGGTGGCCTCGCACGTGGCGGAGCAACTGTGCGTGGAGTTGGTGGTAACCGTCACGAACCGCACAGTCACCCTCGGCGGGCAGTCCATCGACGAAGGCACCGACCTCACCGCACTGCACGGTGAGCACACCGTGGATGGCGTCCGTCTGGTCGTGGCCGGGCACAAGAGCCCGGTGCGAATCGACCCGGCGGACTCGCGCGAGGTGACGGACGGGTTCGTTGAGGCTGCGCAGGCATTGGTCGCCGAGCGTCTCTGACCTAATGCCACAGACTCCGTCCCGCCGCCACCTATGGCGGAGATGCCTCCTCCGCATAGGCAGGCGCTCAATGCCAGAAGGCGCAGCGGTGGCGCTGGTCAACCGGCGTCCAGCGCTCACGGGCAGGCATACTGCGGCCGGATGGCCCCCGAGGTCGGATGCGGCACCTCGGCGTCGCAATCCCGCTGCTGGTAGCCCGCCGTTTGGCCTCCCATCTGGTGAAGTGTGGGGACGGGGACCGGGTGTGCGCAGGCCCTGTTCGGGCGCTGCTCCGCGCGTCGAGGGACTCGGGCGAGCTGCGGGCGGCCCATGCCTACTGCGCGCCCGAGCCCTCAAGGTCCTCAATGAGCATCCGCTTGAGTATCCGCTCGATAAGGCAGCGGGCCTCCGCAGCGTCCATCCGCGTAAAGGACTGAAGGCACTCGGCAGGGGGGTCAGCGAAGCTCCCATGCCGGGAGTCGAGCCCTGCCTTCTGGATGCTGTTGGCCGTGCACTGAAAACGCCGTATCTCCTCGTCAGTCGCCCACTGCTGGTCTTCTGTTATGAACGAGCGGACGGACTCCTTGTCGCGCCCCCATTCGTCGACTACATGTTGGCGGATCAGGTCCCAGACTACCCATAGGTCGCGGTAGTCGAGCGGGCGCGAGGACCAGATCTGCATGATCAGGTCGATGCTGCTGCTGGCGCCTGTCCGCCGGTAGAGCTGCTCCAGGCGGCCAGCGTCCTGGAAAGGCAGCATCAGGTGCTGGTCATCCTCGGGGCAGGTTGGCTGGGGCCTCGGTACGCACAGGCAAGCTCGCATATCACTGACAGCGCGCCCGCCGCCCGCGGATTCGCAGATCACTTGGGCGATCCCGATAGGTGGGACCGGCCCGGCGGCCAGGCGGACACATGCATTCGTGAAGCTCACCAGAGCCGCAGCCTTGTCCCTTACTGCATCGGCTGCGTCATCCCCCTTGAACGCGTTCGACCGCAGGAAGTACCGCCCATCGCCACCGGTGATCCTGCACCAGGGGAACTGGAAGAGCTTCTCCGCGTGTTTCAGGACCTTCGTATCGCCGCTGAGTTCTGCAGACCAGTCGAGCATTGTCATCGCCTCTCTTGGGCGGCGCGGCTTGCACATCGCGCCTGGCCTCAGACGAACGGCCGTGCCTTGGAGCGGCGTGCGCAGGACATCGCCATCACGACCATCCAGAGCGGCACGTCCGTGCGTGAGGTCTACCGATGGGGGCGGACGCTCGTAGAGGCAGGCGACGACTGGGGGAGCCTGCAGCTCTCACGGATCGCCAGCGGTGGGAAGGTGAGCCCGGCGATGCGTCACTGGCTGAGCGACCTGCGCAAGGAGATCGACAAGCAGTGGAAAGACCGCGCCGAGCGGCACGACCGCGATGCGCGATGGGACGACTGATCCGAAGGCCCCCCCGCCCGTCAGGCGCTCCGTCTCCGTGCCTGCGTATGTCTTCCTGCCCGCCCCCGCGATATGATGCCGGGAACATGCCCATCTCGGTATCACCCCAGTGGAGGCGACCCCCGTGCGACGCGACAAACCCCAGCAAGCCTCAAGCCGTGCCCAGGACGCGCTTACCGAGGAGCAGCTTGACGCTCTCCTCGATGCGGTGAACGCGCGCTACCCGAGCGGCAAGCGCAACTTGGCCCTGCTGCTCATCATGGCGGACGCGGGGCTGCGCGTCTCGGAGGCCGTGTCGCTGAGGACGACCGACTTAGTCGTCGAGGGCGGTCAGTACACGCACGTGAACATCCGGCGCGGCAAGGGCGGCAAGCCAGGTCGCGTGGCGCTCACCGTGCGAGCGGCGGCGAAGCTCGGGGCGTGGCTCGATGCACGCACGAAGATGGGCTTCGGCAAGGGACACGTCTTCTGCACGATCAGCAGAGGCATGGCCGGCGGCCAGGAGACGACGACGCGTCTTTCCCACTCACAACCGAGCCACCCTCCGGCCCGACTACCGGAAGTCGCGGGCTGGCACCAGGTTCTGCGGCATACGCACGCGAACCGCTGTGCCGACGCTCAGCGTACGGGATGCGTCTGCAGTAGGTACAGGCCGCCGACCTCCACGCGCGCCAGACGACA
>VGFB01000568.1 GCA_016869015.1 Armatimonadota bacterium | reverse complement strand
GCTTGCCCTTCGGCAGACTGCCGTAGCAGTGGCCGACGATGCCCACGAACAGATCGCACTTCTTCACGCTCTCCAGGCTGAAGTGGTCGGCCTCATCATCCTGTGCGCCCCAGTTCTCCATGCAGTCGCAGTGGAAGCCCTCCAGCCGTTCGATGGCCTTTCTGGCGGCCTCCCGATGGGCGGCGAGGTCCTTGGCGGTCGCACTGAGGAACACCCGTCGGATGGGAGCCACGGTCCACCACCTCCATCGGCGAGTTCGCTTGTCGTCACGCTGGTTCCTCCGTGGCCAAGCTGCGGCCACATGTCGTGTCGCGAATCGCCTTGCGCGCGCGCGCCATCGGTGCTACAATCCCGCGCCGTTGGCAGGGGATCGCGTCTGCGGGCGGTTGGGGGGCTGTCCAGCGGGAGAGCACGGAGCATAGTCCATGCCGAAGCATGCCATCATTGTCGAGTCGCCGGGCAAGACGCGGACGTTGTCGCGCTTCGTGGGCGATGACTACAAGATCCTGGCCTCGATGGGCCACGTGCGCGACCTGCCCCAGAAGGACCTGGGGGTGGATGTCGAGCACGGGTTCGCGCCCGTCTACGAGGTCACGGCCGGAGCGAAGAAGGTCCTCAGCAAGCTGAAGCAGGAGCTGAAGGACGTTGACACGGTCTATCTCGCCTCCGACCCCGACCGCGAGGGCGAGGCGATCGGTTGGCACCTGGCTGAGGCGCTGAAGCTCAAGAACCCGCGTCGGATCCGCTTCAACGAGATCACCCAGGAGGCCGTTCAGGAGGCGCTGGCACACCCGACCGAGATCGACGCGCATCTCGTGGACGCCCAGCAGGCGCGGCGGGTGCTGGACCGGCTGGTGGGGTATCTGATCAGCCCGGTGCTCTGGAAGCGCATCCGGACGGGGAAGGACCGCTCGCTGAGCGCGGGGCGGGTGCAGTCCGCGGCGCTGCGGATGATCGTGGACCGCGAGCGGGAGATCGGCGCCTTCGTGGCGGAGGAGTACTGGAGCCTCGAGGCGACGCTGACCCCCACCGATCGCGAGGCGCCCTTCGTCGCAGAGCTGCGGACGCGGGACGGCGAGAAGCTGGAGCTGCGCAGCCAGGAGGAGGCGGACGCGGCGCGCGCGGAGCTCGAAGGGGCGGCGTACCGGGTGGCGGAGATCAGCCGCCAGCGCCGCCGGCAGAACCCGCACCCGCCCTTCATCACCAGTACCCTTCAGCAGCAGGCGTCGAGCCGGCTGCGGTTCCCTGCCAGCAAGACGATGCGGGTCGCCCAGCAGTTGTACGAGGGCGTCGAGCTGCCGGACGGCACGACGGCCCTGATCACCTACATGCGTACCGACTCGACCCGCATCGCCGACAGCGCCCGCCGGGAAGCGGTCGACTACATCCGGGCGCAGTTCGGGGAGAAGCACGTCGGGCCCGGGGCACAGAGCCGCGGCAAGAAGGGCGCCCAGAACGTGCAGGATGCCCACGAGGCGGTGCGCCCGACCCACGTCGAGCACACGCCGGAGGCGATGAAGGCCCACCTGAGCCCCGACCAGTACCGTCTGTACGAGCTGATCTGGCAGCGGTTCGTGGCGAGCCAGATGGCGGCGGCGGAGTTCGACGTGACGACGGCGGACGTGGAGGCGGGGCGGCACGGCCTGCGGGCGACGGGCTCGGTGCCGGTGTTCGCGGGCTTCCGGGCGGTCTACGAGGAGGCCAGACTCAACGGGGAAGAGGAGGCGGAGAAGGAGTCCCGCGAGCTGCCCGAGTTGCGGGAGGGCGAGCCGCTGAACCTCCTTGGCCTGGCCCCGGAGCAGCACTTCACCAAGCCGCCGCCGCGGTACACCGAGGCCAGCCTCGTGCGGGCCCTGGAGGAGAGCGGAATCGGCCGGCCGAGCACCTACGCTCAGATCATCGACACCCTCCGGCAACGGTCGTACGTGGAGATGGCGAAGCGCGCCTTCGTGCCGACGCGCCTGGGCATCAGCGTGTGCGACTACCTGATCGCCTACTTCCCGCAGGTCATCGACATCCAGTTCACGGCGCGGGTGGAGGAGGATCTGGACACGGTCGAGCAGGGGGAGCAGGACTGGGTCGACCTGGTGGCGCAGTTCCACTCGCCCCTGATGGAGTGGATCCGCGAGGCCGAGACGGCGGAGCCCCGGCGGCTGGGGGAGCAGTGCCCGAAGTGCGGCGGCGAGCTGCAGGAGCGCTTCTCGGCGAGCGGGCGTTTCGCGGGGTGCGAGAACTACCCGCAGTGCGACTACACGCGCGACATTGACCTGGGGGTCCCCATGCCCGAGTTGCCCGACGTCTCCGGTGAGACCTGCCCCGAGTGCGGGAGCGCGCTGACCGTGAAGCAGGGCCCGCGCGGCGCCTTCATCGGCTGTTCCGGGTACCCCGACTGTCGGTACACCCGCCCGGTGGAGGGCGAAGGGGAGGGCCGCCCGAGGCCGGTCGCGACGGAGATTCCCTGCGAGCAGTGTGGGAAGCCGATGACGATCCGCCACGGGCGTCGGGGGCCGTTCGTCGGCTGCAGCGGCTATCCCGACTGCCGCGCGACACGGAACCTCACCGCCGAGGAGGCCGCCCAGTACGGCATCGAGGGGGCGCGGATCGAGGAGGGCGGCGAGGGCACGCAGGCGGATGCGCCGCCGGACGCGAAGTGTCCGGAGTGCGGCGCGGCGATGGTGGTCCGCCGGAGCCGGCGCGGCCCGTTCCTGGGCTGCTCGCGCTACCCGAAGTGTAAGGGCCTCGCGCGGATGGACGGCGCGGCGTCCGGGGCCTCCGAGCGCCCGGCGGCCGAGGCCGCCGGAGAGAGCTGCCCCGACTGCGGCAAGCCGCTGATGATCCGCGCCGGTCGTCGGGGGAAGTTCGTCGGCTGCAGCGGGTACCCGAAGTGCCGGTTCACGCGGGACTACCACGAGTGAGGGCGAGGGGCTGACGGTGAGCGCGGTCGAGAACCGGCAGCACTGCGTGCCGCCGGCGCTGCCGGTGGCCGTCTTCCTTGTGTCCGCGGCGGTGATCTGCCACGAGATTGCCCTCACGCGCTGCTTCAGCGTCCTGCTGCGCTACCACTACGTCTTCCTGATCGTCTCCACCGCGACCTTCGGGCTGGGGCTCGGCGGCCTGCTCGACTACCTGCTGCTGCGTCCGCGACCCGGTGAAGCCTGGGGACGGCTCGCCTGGCTGGCAGCCGGTCTGGCGCTGTTGCCCGCGCTCGCGGTGCTGGTGCTGTTCCACCCTCCCGTCTCCCACCACCTCACCAGCCTTTGGCTCGTCGCCGGCGTCTCGATGGCGCCGTTCCTGGTGGCCGGCCTCTTCCTGTCCTGTGTGTGGCGGTCGTTCGCGGGGTTGGGCGGCCGCCTCTACGCGGCGGACCTGGGCGGGGCGGCGGTCGGCAGCGTGGCGGTGATCGCGGCCCTGCAGCTCTTCGGCGGGACGGGCGCCCCGATGGCTGCCGGCGTCCTGGCGGGGCTGGCGGCGGTCGGTCTCGCGTGGCAGGTCGAGGGAGCCGCCCGCCGGGCCGTTGCCTGCCTCGCGACCGTTGCTCCGGCCGCGCTGCTGGTCGCGAACCTCGCCACCGGCTTCGCGGACTTGCCGGCGGTGCCGGTCACCAGTGACCGCACCGTTAAGACGCTCTACCAGGAACTGAGCGACCCCGCGCAGGGCGCGAAGGTCATCTACAGCGACTGGAACGCCTTCGCCCGAACCGATGTGGTTCAGTACCACCCGCCTGGCGAGCCCGAGCCGTGGCCGGACCTGTACGTCTACACCGACGGCGACGTCCCCACGAACATGAAGCCCTTCGACGGGGACATGCGGAAGGTCTTGCCCGACATCGAGCGGTTCATCGGCTTCCTGCCCTTCCGGCTCCAGCGGCCCGAGCGGGTCCTGCTGATCGGCCCCGGCGGCGGCCTGGACGTGCTCCTGGCCTTCGCGGCCGGCGCGCGTGAGATCGACGGGCCCGAGCTCAACCCTTCGATCCCGGAGGTCATGCGCCACTTCGCGGACCTCAACGGGCACTTGTACGACCATGCCAACGTGAACGTCTGCGTGGACGAGGGGCGGAGCTTCCTCACCCGCACCGAGCGGCCGTACGACATGATCTACATGGCCCTGACCTACTCGGC
>VGFB01000567.1 GCA_016869015.1 Armatimonadota bacterium | reverse complement strand
CGTCCGACTTCGCGTTCACGAGTTGCGTCGTCCGCCCCGCCGCGTCATAGCTGTACGCCGCCGTCGTGCCGCTGTCGTGCGTCATGGTGGCAACGCGACCGAGGACGTCGTATTCCCACTCGCTCGCCCAGGCAAGCGACTTACCAGAGACGTGAGGTAGCTTCCCGCGTCGGGCACAGACGCGTCGTGCTGCCCTCCGGGCTAGGGAGCTGTCACGACCTCGCCAAGCGGCTGGGTCACTTCGACTACCACACAGCCCTCGAAGGTGAGGAGTACGGACTCACATGGCCCAGGACGCTGCACTCTAGCTCCTGGCAGACCGGTCTGGCGCTGCACACGCGCGACCAGTTCCTCGATCCGACGCGCATCCAGGACCGCAAGCGCCCTCGCGCCATCGGGCAAGTCCGCAACGACCGATCCGACGGCTTGCACTTCTGCTTTCTCTGCGCATTGGAGCGCATCGCTCCCGGCCTGCGCGGGTGGGTGCGGGGGCCCGAAGAACGTACCCGCGGCTGTCTCGTTAACTGCTCGGTCTCCCTCGCTGTCGAGTGCCCCGCTTGCCAACCGTCTGTCTACCTCGTGGTCGCGCAGTCCGAAACAGGTGACTGTCTCGGAGGCTGCCACGGTTCCGTCCGTGACGACCTTCGAGTACAGCGATAGCCTTCGCCAGCTCGCCTGCCTGCGGGCAATGTCGCGGCCGCGCCGAGAGAGCCTCCCGTCGCTTTGCGTCTCGCTCGTGGAGCACAGCTCCACCGTTCTGCGCAATGCTATTAGAATCGCGGCTGCCAGACGACTCCCGGAGTGCCGTCTGGCCAGTCCGCGTAGATAGCCGGTCCCCTCCATCTGTCGGTCAGTCCTCTGGTAGGCCTTGAGGGCCATCGACACCGCGGCAGGGCTGTACCATTCCGGGTGCCTCTCGGCATATGCGCTGAAGGCCTCCACCACCTCCCCGGGGGAGCCCAGTTGCTCAAACGCTCTCATCCGATTGCCGGTCAACAGAGCGGCCTCGTGGCCCCGCGCCCCCTTGGCCAAGGCGTCGTCTGTCATCCGCAACGCCCCCTGCCAGTCTCCCAGTTGGCCGAGGAGCCTGGCGTAGAGCCACACCCGACCGCGGCCGGCGTCCCGACGGTGGATCGTCCGGCGGTAACCGTCCCACGCGTCGCCTACGGCAGATGCGCGGGCATAGCGCCCATGAGAGGCCGAGTAGGTGCCGCTCATTGCCCGCTCCTCCAGGGCTGCCGCGGCAGCGGGGCGTCCCGGCGCCGCCCTGGCCCGCATGCTGAGGACCCACGAACCCGCACTGGGGAGCCCCCAATCGTACAGTCGGCTTCCCAGCGGCAGCGCCAACACCCAGCCGCCCAGGGCCACGAGGGCCACGGTCCACACCAACCACGGCAGCAAACGCCGGGCCGAGTGCCGCAAACGTACCGGTGAGATGCTCATTCGCGGTGGACCACCTACGGGTGGAACTTGCCTGTGACCGGATCGAAAGCCATGTTCTGCCCCGCCTGCGGGTCGAAGGTGCAGACTGCCGTCTGCCCGGTCGCCGGGTCCGTGACTGTCACGGTCCCTGGGTAGTCGGGCATGTCGCCACCGTACCCGTTGCACAGTCTCATGCGTTGCGCGTGGTTCATGCCAGGCTTGCCCTTGCAGTAGCCCCCAACGACGCAACAGACGTAGTACATGAGCCCGCTTCCCACGGCGCCCGCACCGCCCAGCTTGGCCCAGGTCGGGCACTTCTTGAGCAGGCACCCGACGTTCTTCCACCACTGCAATCCACTGGGGTCCACCCGTCCCCCCGGCGCGTTCCTCACATACGCATACTGACTCACCCCCGCCTCCTTGATCGGGTCCCTCGCCACAAACTTCCCGACCCCCGGCTGGTAGTAGCGCCGCCGGAGGTAGTAGCCGCTCAGGCCGGTCTCCTGCTGGTAGCCGAGCCTCCCGACGTAGCGGTACGGGTTGCCCGTGCTGCCGGCGCTGGCGAGGAGGCTGCCGAAGGCGGAGTAGAGGTACGTGTCGGTCACCCATTCGTCGTCGCCGTCCGTAAGCGCGCGCGTCGAGCCGATCGCATCGAAGTGGTAGAAGCTCGTGGCGTCGCTGCGGCGCATCGAGACGAGGTCGCCGTACCCGAACGGCGCCAAGGTATACCGCACCTGCGTCACATCGCTCTTGTTCATCTCCAGCTCGAACTGCTCGCGATGCCGCAGATGCGTCGTCCAGCCCGCCCCCTCCGCGCGCTTGCGGCACTTCAGGGAGCGTCCGGGACCTAGGTTCTGAAGCGGCGGGCACCGCACACGCAGGGTGGCCGCATCAGGGTGATATGCTGAATGGCACCGCGTTCGAGTCCACGCTCCCTACCCAGGCGGCGACGCCCGCCGCATGCCCGTCATCCGCGGCCTGGTAGGTTACGGTCAAGGAGTAGTCCCCCGCCGCCTCCAGGAAGAACTTCTGGTCGACCTCGGTCGCTGGAGGGTAGACGAGCGAGTAGTATCTTGCCCCGAGAAGTCCCTTGCGCTTGGGTACCAGGCGTAGCCGGACTCCGTACACGTAGCCCGGCTCGAGCTGCAGGATCTCACGCGGGTCCGTCAGGCGCTTCGGTCGCACGCGTATCTCCTGAGACCTGATCCTCTGGCCCCAGGCATCGCGGAAGTGAAGTATGAGATGCACGTACGGGTCAGTGCGGCGGTTGATCCCGAGAGGCGCGTTGCCCTCATTGTTAAGGGTCACTTGGAGCGAGATCACGTCATCCGCCGCGTAGCTCCGCCCGTCAAGCAGTACCCGGAGAGCCAGCCCGCCCGATCCGGCTGGGGTCTGAGCCCGTTCCGGCCCCGACGTCTCGGTCCGTGGCGCAGGCCGGACACGTTGTGGTGCGCACCCTTCCCACGCACAGAGGGTCGCACAGATGCAGGCAACCCACAGCCGCTGCTCCATCGTCCAGCCCCCTCCAAGCGTCCGTACTTGGCGGTGGGATGCCAGAGGAGCGCCCTCCGGGGGGCTCCGGGTGAACGCCTCCGTGGCTAAGCCGGCCGGCCTCACTAGCCCATCCCACAGCACTTCGCTAGGTGCTCAGGGAAGAACTCAGAATCTTCCCCGACCATGTGTCCGAACTCATGCATGAGCGTGGCCGCTACCCCGCCCGGACAGTCCGGGGTGCTTCCATGGCACGCTTTCGGGCAGATATGAACCCATCCCTCGTTGCCACGCTCGCAGTATCCACAATAACCCAGGGCGCACTTTGACGTCTGGTCGCAGTACACAACCAAGTTGTTCGCTTTGCTGCACACGTCACCCATGATGCGGTCCACCAAACCGCGCGCGTATGCGCCAAGCCGAGGCTTGCAGCGGCGCAGCGCCGCGCACACAGCTCGCACCTTCTCCTCCCAGTCGGTGATGGCCGGGCAGTCAAAGATCGTACAATGGCGCGGCTCGACCGTGAGTGATGGGGAAGTGTGCGGCGGCGAGGACTGCGCTCCGCTGGGGTCCACCCGTCCCCCCGGCGCATTCCTCACATACCCATACTCGCTCCGCCCCGGGTCCCTCACCGGGTCCTGCGTCACGAACCTCCCGCTCACTGGCTGGTAGTGCCTCCGCCGGAGGTAGTAGCCGCTCAGGCCGGTCTCTTGCTGGTAGCCGAGCTTGCCGATGTAGAGGTACGGGTTCGTGGTGCTGCCGGCGCTGGCGAGGAGGCTGCCGAAGGCGTCATAGAGGTAGGTGGCGGTCACCGCCTCGTCGCCGTCCGTAAGCGCGCGCGTCGAGCCGAGCACGTCGAAGTGGTAGAAGCTGGTCGCATTGCCGCGGCGCATCGAGACGAGGTCGCCATAGTCGAAGGGCGTCAGCGTGTAGCGGGCTTGGGTGGCCCCGTTGCCGTTGGTTTCGAGGAGGACTTGCTGATCGTCCCAGACGTGCTTCGTGGTCCCGGAGCCATTCTGGCGCTTGCGGCGGAGGTGGTCGCCGTCGTAGGTCATCGTGACCCGTCCGCCGGTCGAGGGCTGCACCGTCAGCATCTCATCCTCGTAGCTCCAGGTCATCGTCGTCACCGCACCCGCCGCATCGGTCGTCAGCGTGTTGCCGTTCTCGTCGTACGTGTAGGTTGTGAGCGTGCCGCTGGCATCCTC
>VGFB01000566.1 GCA_016869015.1 Armatimonadota bacterium | reverse complement strand
CCTCCAGGTGCCCCTCGGTCCAGGTGTGGCTCTCGGTGAAGCCGGCCCACGGGCTGCCGCCATCGACCACGCCGGCCGCGAAGTAGCCGCCGGTGTGGCCGAGGCTGTGGGTGTACACGCCGCCGATGCGGTTGGGGTCGGCGTGGAAGTGCACGGTGTCCACGTCGCCGTTGTGGCGCGCGGCCTGCTCAGCGGCGTAGTAGTACCGGAGGTCGCCGGTGCGGACGAAGTGCTGGAAGAAGGCGTGCTGGGTGTCGTACTCGATGTTCCCCCAGTTGTACTTCCGCTCGCCCCACCAATCGCCGAAGTTGAGCATCCCATAGGCGCGCGTATCCTCGCGGTCCTTCAGATAGGCGGCGAACCCGCGGTCCATCGTCTCATCGTAGACGCTCGCCCAGAAGCTCTCGCCCACCGGCATGTCACCCCAGGCGCCCGTGGAGCGGGTCCACTCCGGATCGGCGCAGGCGGCGAGGGGGCTCCGGAAGGCCTCCAGCGATGCGGCCTCGCCCAGCTCACCGGCGATGAGGTGCAGTTCGTGGGTCTTCGTGACCCCCTGACGGAGTCTGTAGACCCCATCCTGCAGGTAGTAGTAGAGCTTCACCAGCTCGACCGGGTCCTTCGACTCCTCGGCGTACTGATCGCCCGCGAGCGGCGGCAGGAGGCCGATCTCGAGGCCGCGCTCGCCGACGGCCAGGGACTTCGGGTACTGCTGCCAGAAGTCGCGCACCACCACGGTCAGCGGCCCACCGGCTCCGACAGCCGACATCCACCCGGCCGCCTGAGTGCCCGTCGCGCCCGTGGTGGCGGACCACGCCCGGTCGTCGCGCTGATAGAGCGAGTCACCGGCCGCGAGCTTCAGGGGCGGGGAGTCGGCGTCGGCGCCCACGGAGCCACCGGCAACGTTGCCGCCCAGGTCGGCGGTCAACAAGAGACTGCGGACACTGGTGAACTCCTCGGCGCCGCGGTCGTTGCCCACCGTGAACAGCAGGCGCACGAAGGGCTGTCCACGATAGGCGGTCACGCGGGCTTCCCAGTCGAACAGCGGCCGGCCCGGATCGGCCTCGCTGACGAACTTGCCGCCCAACCGCACGACGCAGCGGACCGGCCCGTTCGCCTCGATGCGGGTTCGCGCCGGATCGACAGCGAGACGGAAGGCGCCGCCGGCGACGTCGGTCAGGAGGCCCGACACCCCGGGGCATGACGGGCCCGGCGCGCCGGTGGCCGTGAGGGCCGTAAGCAGCCTGTCGGCCTGCTCGTCCGGCAGCTCGAAGGCGCAGGCCCCCGTACTGACCAGGATCGCCTGGCCCTGCGCCCTGGCGAGGGACGCCGCGGGTCCGGCAGGCACCTGGATCTGGGAGCCCACTTCCAGCGTCAGCGGGGTGCGCTCCCCCGCGCCGACGTCGGCCAGAAACGTCAGCCCGAGCCACCTCACGGAGCCGTCGGGCCACAAGGCCCGGGGCTCGGTCTGCAGGGCGAGGCTGCGCCCGTCAGCATCCACCAGGCGGACGGGCTCGTCGGGCATCAGGGCCCCCGCCGGAAGCGCAACGCCCGTCTCGACCGGCCACTGCGGGAGCGCAACACCCGTCGCATTCAGCACGATCAGCGGAACGCGCAGCAGGTCCGGGCGAGCCGCGACGCGCGGGAGGCGCGCGCCCGCGACGAAGGCGACGGGCGCGGTGGCGATCGCCTGTCCGGCAGGCGTCGTGGCGACGATGCGCGCCGAGTAGCGCTCACCGGGCTGGAGGTCGCGCAAGTAGACGCGGTGATTCGCGAGCGGAGCGGGCTCCATGAGAGCCTGATCGCGCGTCTCGCCGCGGCCGTACTCGATCCGGCAGGCCGCCGGCCAGGATGTGATCCAGGTCAGGCGAGCGGAGGTGGGTTCCGGCACGAGGGGGGCGTCGAGCGGGGTTGCCTCCAGATGGGCGACCTCGAAGGTGCGCTCGCGGACCTCGGGTCGATCGGCCAGGAAGATGACGGACTCGACGCGGTAGCCGCCGGGGCCTTGCCCCGCGCGGAACTCAAGGGCCTCGCCGCCCGCGAACGTGATCGGCTCGTTCAGGAAGAGCAGCTTCGTCCGATTGTCGTCATCCCCGGCGATGGCGAGCCCGCGACGCGCGCCGTCGAGGTACAGGGCGTACTTCTCCGGGCCGCCCTCATCGCGCACGAAGATCCCCGGCCGGTAGGAGCCCGCGGGGGCCTTCACGCGGATGACCGCCGGGGCGCCGCTCCGGCGCGCCGACCACTCCCGGTACTCATCGTCAGACAGGGCAAACCCATCGAGCTCACACTCGCTCGCGGGGACGTGCACGTTGCGCGCCTCGGCGCGCAGGCGCTCGACGAGGTCTTCGCCGCGGGTGAGCGTCATGTTCAGGTTCTCGGTGAGGTCGTCATCGGTCATGATCTTCTCCCGCTCCGATTCCCCGGGACCGGTCACGGCCAACCACCCCGCCGAATCGACGCCCAGGTGCGGTTCCCTCTGCTCGGAGAGCACCGACAGCCGGTAGATCGACCGACCGGCCTCCTGCTTCAGACCGACATCGAAGCTGCAGTAGAGGCGCTTCCCGTCGACGGCGAACCGGGGCAAGGGACCGGGGCCCGACTGACCATCGGCCGCGTATTGGGTACACGAACCGGCCCCGCCGGAGAAGTGCAGCTGGTAGTCCGTGCCCTCAGCGCCCTGCCGCCGGCCGGTGGACGGATCGTTGTCCGCATCGACGTAGAGGATGACGAGGGCGTTACCCGCGACGAAGGCCTCCAGGAACTCGATGCACCATAGGTACCGGTTACCCCCGGCATTCCCGAACAGCACGCGGGTCATGTCATGCCTGGGGGCATACTGCGGGCGCTCGGCGCCCTCGCCGACCTCGTCCTCCGCGATGGGGACCAGCTCATCGGCGGCCGCGGGATCGGTAGCGAGCTGCCGCTCGCCCGCGTCGGGGACGCCATCGGCGTCCGTGTCCTGGGCCGGAGCCATGCCGGCCACTCCGACGCTCGCCAGAACCAGCAGGCATGCCACGGTTGCTCGCATGGCGAACCCTCCACAGGGCCCAAGGGCCGAGGAGTCTACTCGTAGACGAACATCGCGGTTGCGGCGCAGTCGCGGTCGGCGGTGACTCGGACCCAGTGCGCGCCGTAGCCGTCCGGGAAGTCGTGGACCAGCGTCTGCCCCGGCGGCACGGCGAGACGCTCGTAGGCGTGCCACGTCCCGTCGCCCGCGAAGTCGACCTCGAGGGCGAAGGAGACCTGCTGTGGGGCATCGTGGGTCAGAGTCAGACGCTTGCGGTCGTAGTTCGTCATCAGGTAGGGGTCGGACGGCTCGCCGGCCCTCACCTGGGCGCGATGCCACGGGCCACCCATGCCGCGAGGCTTGCCCAGCTGCCAGAGGTCGTCCACGTTGCCGAACCACAACCCGGTCTCGGCATCGGCTGAGGCGAAGTAGTGCCCGTCGGGCGTCGCATGGGGGAGGGTTCCGGCGACCGCGAGCATCCCGCGCCACGAGCAGAAGTCGGCAATCCTCCGGTTGTGCGTGCAGACCGGGCGCAGCGCCCGAACCCCGCCGGAGGACTCGCGCGGGATCTCGTAGATCGTCCCGTGGCAGTTCAGGAGCGAGCGCTCGGTGACCACCTCCCGCAGCCCCCGCGGCCAGCCCTCCGGCCACGGGCCGTCGTAGCGCGAATTACCCTTCGGCAGCCGCCACCGCCGGCCTTCGGAATCGGTGAGGATGGCGGAAGCGGCGTCGACGGTGAAGCCCGGCTCGCCCAGGGCGGCCTGGCTCCGCAGCCAGTCGGCCGTCTGTGCGTCGTTCACCTTCTCGAGGCGCATGTCCGGACCGATCTCATAGTATCCGAGGTCGCGACAGGCGCCGCTCGCCTCCACCCGCTGCGCCAGGAAGTGCAGCGTGCCGAGGTCTTCGCCGCGCGGGCGGATTACCCCGGTGGTGCGCGGCACGTCCGCGTCGACGGGGGCCAGGCCGGCGAACAGCGCAGGATCGGTCTCACGGCCAACCGGGAGGAAGTGGAACCAGGCCGTCGCGGAGTTGCAGTCGCGGTCCGCCTTCACCCGGATCCACTCGGCCCGCGCGCTCGGCGGGAAGACGTGGAACGCGTAGCCCCGGGAAGA
>VGFB01000565.1 GCA_016869015.1 Armatimonadota bacterium | reverse complement strand
TCAGCTCCGCCTCGATGCGCGCGGCCGCCGCCAGCTCCTCCGCGTTCATCTCCTGCAGCGGCGCCGCTACGCCCGGGTATCGCCGCTCCCAGTCCTTCACATCTCCCAGATACAGCGACACGTAGACGCCCAGCTGGTGCGCGTGGGCCTCGCGCACCAGGCCCGTGACGTACTCCCGGTCCTGGTTCCAGACGATCAGGTCCGTGAAGCCGACCTCCGCGGCCGCGGGCGCGATGGCCGCCGGATCTCCGCCGCCCCAGCCCATGAGTTGGGAGAAGCGCGGCGAGCCATCGGGCAAGGCCGCAGATCCAAGGCCCACCAACGCGACCAGCACGATCAGCCCCCGGCTCGGCATTGCCGCTTCCTCCAGGCACGCGTGGGAGTGCGTCGCAGGTTCGTCGCCTCCCAGTCCACGCTCCTCCTGGTCAGCCGAAACCTGTGCCGTCGACCGGGTGTACGCCGGTTGACATGAGGGCTTATCCCCTGAACGCGTCTGAGGAGAGGACTGCCATGTCGCTTCCCGCCGCCATTCGAGCCGCCCTGACGCTCGCCCTGGTTGCCGCGTACAGTCCCGCCGGGGTCGCCCAACCCGATCCGACGACTACCGACGAGATCCGCGTCCTTGAGCAGCAGATCCACGGCCTGCGGGAGCTGCTGCGCCTGGGCGTCACGGCCGAGCAGCGGCTGAAGCTGTCGAAGGTCGTGTCCGCCTATCAGCGCGACCGCGCGGCGCTGTCCGCCCCGGTCGATGCCGAGGCGCTGGCCCAAGCGCTCGCGGTGGTGCGAGACGCCTTGCTGGCCGGCGAGGAGCCGACCGACGAGATGTGGCAGGCCGTCCAGGCCGCCCGCGGCGAAGGCGAAGGTCGGGACCAAGCCCTGCAGACTCTCCGGCAGCAGGCGCTCTCCGACCTGGCCCAGGTCCTGACCGACGAACAGCGCCTCGGCCTGGCCTTGCCGCCCATCGGCGAGATGGCGACGAACATCCTGCGCGCCTTTCACCAGACCCGCCAGCTCCCCGCCGATCAACGGGCCACGATGCGGGGCCAGATCATCGGCCAGGTCAGCGCCCAAATGGGGCAGTTGGCAGGCGCAGCCAACGTCGAGGCCATACGGACCACGCTGCAGAACTGGGCGGGCCGCGTGGATGGTCTGCAGCCCGGCCCGGGGGACGATCAGGGGGCGCAGCTGGTGGCGGAGTTCGTCACGGAACTTACGCCCCTGCTGACGCCCGACCCGGAGCGCCTGCAGGAGCGGATCAACGGCCGGTTGTCACAGATGCTCGAGGAACCCGCCGCGGCCCAACTCCTTGAGGACTCCGCCCGCGCGATGGGGGTTCAGCCCTGAGCGGAGCTCACTCCATCCCCACGACCGCCCTCACCTTCTCCATGAAGTAGCAGTAGTTGGCGAACGGGACATCCGGCGGCAGGCTGTGGTCCGGGTGCGGCACATACCCGCCGTCCTCCACCAGCGGCCGCACCCGCGCCAGCTCCGCGTCGATGGCCTCCGGCCCCCAAGCGAGCGTCCGCTTGTCGAAGCCGCCCCACATCCGCAGGTCCCTCCCGTACTCCCGCCGCACGGCCAGCGCGTCCATTCCGGCCTGCGCCTCGAAGGGGTACAGCACGTTGATCCCCGCATCCAGCCAGCAGGGGATCAGTTCGCGGATGTCGCCATCGCTGTCCAATGCGATCAGCTCGACCCCTCGGGACCGCACGAACTCCACCACTCGCCGGTAGCGTGGCACCATGTGTCTGCGCATCATGTCGGGCCCGATCAGCGGGCCGGTCTTGTAGGCCATGTCCTCCCAGAACCCGTAGACGTCGATGTCGGTGCAGTCCAGGATCGGGCCCAGCATCGCGATTACGAAGTCCGCGATGCCGTCCATCATCTCCTCGACGAAGCCCGGATCGTCGTAGAAGAGCATGCACAGCTTCTCGACCCCGGTCAGATTGCGGATCGGCCCGAAAAACCCGCCCCAGCGGTCTGAGATGATGATCAGAGGGAAGTCGCGCTCGCGGTAGGCGGCCAGGCGCTGCGCGTAGTCCGCCCCGATGCGCGCCGCCACGTCGGGCTGCATGCGCTCTCGCATGAAGGCCCGGAAGTCCGCGGGGGTCTCGACGGGGAAACGCAGGAACTGGGGCATGGACGAGTACGGATGGTCCTTGCGCTCCCGCATGAGGATACCCTCATGGTTCACGTAGGTGATCGTGGTCGCCGTCTCCTCGATCACCTCGCGCGCAAAGGGGGGATTCGGGAAGAACCACCCGCCGAGCCACTCCCACCGGTCCCGGTCCGGGAAGAGCGGCTCGTCCTCCGGCCGATAGCCCTCGGCCTTCCAGCGCTCGATCGTCTCCGGCCACGCACCCATGTGTACCCCGTAGGGGGCACGGTCGAACGCTTCGTAGTTCATCACCGCCAGGAACCGCTCGCGATCCGTCATCGGACACCTCACTCGTCGCGCTGGCCGAAGCCCCAGAACTCCGCGCTGCCCAGCCACGTGTGGAAGGCCAGGCAGCCCTCCCGCCGCCCTTCCTCCTCGGTCAACGGTACCCACGGGCTCTCGGCGATGACTGTCTGTTCATCGGCGGCGAGCAACCGCGCGCGGATCTGCGCCCCTTGCGTCTCCGCCTGCAGGATCAAGTCCTCGTCGTAGTGCCACTTGTCCTGCGCGCTCGCCCAGAGCGCCTCCATCGGCAGCCGGTAGATCATCAGGCACCCGGCCCCGTGTGTGCCCCCGAGCCAGATGATGAAGCCGCTCTCCGCCGTGTCGTCCGACTTCACGATCATCCCTGCGCCGCCCGCCGGGGCGTGCACCCTCACCGCAGACCGCCAGAGCCGATCGCAGCCGCGCGCTTTGTGGTATGTCGCCCACGCCCGCTCGGTGTTGGCATACTGCCTCATGCGCGTCCGGGTCCCATCGGTCCACATCCAGTTCCCCGGGCCGCGCACGTGCCAGTCGCCCTCCGGGCCCTGCCACAGCCGGCGATTGTTCGGGGCATCGTCGGTGAGGGGGCTCAGCGGCTGGTCGCCCGCCTCCACACCCCAGAACCGCGCCCGGCTGTCGCGCGTGTGCAGGACGACACACCCGCTCCGGACCAGGCTGTCGGGCGGCGCCTCGATCCAGTCGCTCTGCGAGACGAGCGTCTTCCGGTCCGCCTCCAGCACTTGTGCCCGCACACGACTGCCCTCGAGGACGCCCTCAAGCACGTACGCCTCATAGGCCTGCCATGGCCCCCAACGGTCCTCCCACAGCCGCTCTCCGGCCGCCGTTCGCAGCGCAAACCCGCCGACCTCCGACCCGCCCAGCTCAACCACGATCCCCCGGCTCAGCTCCTCGTCGCACGCGAACGCGAAGCCGGCTTCCGTTGCCCCCAGCCCCGGCTCGACCACGCACCGCCACACGTTGCGCTCGGCTTCCATCCCCGTCCGGACCGCCCGCGCCTCGCCCTGGCTCGCCCGTTGCAGCAGCATCGGCTGCACATCCCGCGTCCACACCCAGTCGCCGCGCTCCGCGCGCCACCCGCCGCCGAGGTCGCCCGGCGCAGCCGCCCCCAGGGCCGTTGCCGTCACAAGCGCCGCAAGCCGCATGCCGGCCATTGCCGTCGTCCGTGCCCCTCTTCGGGTTGCCTCGTGCCTTCTTCGCGGTCTTCGTGGTTCAGCCGTCGCCATCGTTACGCCGGGTCGAAGCTCGGCACTCTCAGCTGCTCGCCGCCGCGCAGCGCCGACTCGTGCGCGACGATGCCCGGGGCCGTCATCGCCACCGCCTCGTAGACGTTGATGGCGGGCTCGCGATCCTCAAGAACCGCCCGAACGAACTCGTGCGTGATGAACGCGTGCGAGCCGCCGTGGCCCGAGTCGTAGCGCATCCTCTCCGGGAGCAGGTCGAAGTAGTTCGGTTCCGACGGCACCGCCTGCCCGTCGGCCGTGCGGATGGTGTAGGGTTGACCGGCCCAGCCGTCCATGAACATCGCCGTCCGCTCACCGAACCACTGGGCGCGCTCGCCGTGGGACCAGACGTTCCACATGACGTTGCAGCGGAACATGTTGCCCCGATCGGTCTTGAACAGCGCCGACTCATTGCAGAAGGGATTGCCGTAGGCGTTGTCGCGGAAAGCCTCGGTCGTC
>VGFB01000564.1 GCA_016869015.1 Armatimonadota bacterium | reverse complement strand
CCCGGCGGGAAGCCGGCCCACACCGCTACGGACGACGATCCAGGACGCCAGCAGAATGCCCACCGGCTTCCCGACCAGAAGACCCAGGATGATCCCGACGGGCATGGGCTCCGTGAAGACGGCTCCGAACCGACCGGGGAGGGCGATTCCGGCGTTGACCAACGCGAACGCCGGGAGGATGCCGAAGGTGACCCACGGGTGCAGCGTGCGGATGATCCGCCGGAGAGGGGTCTCCGCGAGATGGCACAGGTGCTCCAGGGCCTCGATCACGGCCTTGCAGTGCTGGTTCGACGGCCGGGCGCCGGCGTTCCGGTCGGTGCGCTCGAACTCGTCGATCAGCGCCCGGGCCTGCGCCGCGAACTGCGGTCCGGGCACGCGTGAGTGGGCGGGAACGGTCATGGCCACCAACACTCCCGCCAAGGTGGGATGGAGACCGGACTTCAGGAAGGCCAGCCAGACTCCGAGCCCGACCAGCACGTAGACGAGAGGACGCTGCACGTCGGCCCGGTTCGCGATCACGAGGACCAACAGCAGGCCGCCGGCAACGAGCAGATGGCCCCAGGCAATGGTGCCGGTGTAGACGACGGCGATGACCAGAATGGCCCCGATGTCGTCCACGATGGCGAGGGCGGCCAGGAAGACCTTCAGCCCCAGAGGCACGCGGCGTCCGAGCAGCGCCAGGACTCCCAGGGAGAAGGCGATGTCCGTGGCCATCGGCACACCCCAGCCGTGGGCATGTTGCCGGCCGTGGTTGAGCGCCAGGTAGATGCCCGCCGGCATGACCATGCCACCCAGGGCCGCCGCTACCGGCAAGGCCGCCCCGGCTCGGTCCGACAGCTCGCCGGCGAGCAGCTCCCGTTTGATCTCAAGCCCCACCACGAAGAAGAACAGCGCCATCAGACCGTCGTTGATCCAGTGATGGATCGACCTGGTCAGCTGTGCGGAGCCGATCTGCAGGGAGGCTTCGGTGCCCCACACGTGAAAGAGGCGTTCCGACCAGGCAGAGTTGGCGGCCACCAGGCTCACCGCCGCGCAGGCCAACATGACCACGGCGCCCGAGGCCTCGACCTGCGCGAACCGCACGAACCACTGCACCACAGCCTGGGTCACGACGCGCTCGGGGCGCGTGCGGCCTTCCTCCATGCTCCTTCCACCTCTCGATGGCAGCAAACCGTGAGGGGAGGCTCGCGCCTCCCCTCATGGCACACGCTCGCGCTGTGGCGCCTACTGCAGCTTCTGCAGAGCCACCTCGGCCGCTCGCACGCCTGACAGCAGCATCCCGCCGAAGGTGGGGCCCATGCGCGGCAGGCCGTAGACGGTGGAGACCGCCATCCCCGCCACGATCAGGCCCGGATGGCATTCCCCGGTATGCTCGACGATGGCGTCCTCGGATTGCTCGACCCACATCGCCCCGAAGCCTACGGTCTTGATCACGCCGCGCTCTTCGAGCTTACTCGCCACGCAGGCGTCGTGTCCGGTGGCATCCAGCAACAGCTTACACTCGATGGCGACGGGATCGACGCAGGTGATCTGCCGAGGCAGCGCCGAGATCGGCGACCAGTTGATCACCGCCCCCGCGACGCGCCCGTTCTCGCGCAACACGACATCCTCGAAGATCGTCATGTTCGCGAACTTGACCCCCGCATCGCATGCCGCCGCGATCAGCTTGCTGCACGCGTGCGGCCCGTCCGCCACGTGCAGCCCCGGCACCGCCTCCTTGTGCGGGATCCCGAGCTCATCGAGGATCCGCTCCGCCGGATGCCTCACCGTCACGGTGTTCATCAGGTAGCCGCCGATCCAGAAGCCCCCGCCGAGGTAGTTGTTGCGTTCGATGATGAACGCCTTGCGGCCCGCTTCGGCGATGAGCTTGCCGGCCATCAGGCCGGCCGGGCCGGCGCCGATGATCACCACGTCGCTCTCGATGTACTCGTCGAACTGCCGGGCAAAGTTCTGGACAATCGCGCGGGTCACTTCCTTCTCGCCCACCGCGCTGAAACGCTCGTCTGGCATGAGCCCTGTCCTCCTGTCATTGGACGCCGCTGGCAACCCGTCCACAATACCGGCCTGCTTCGGGCCCTGTCAAGCGAGAACGCGACGGGCGCCCCGGAGGCCTCCCCGTCCACGCCGCTTAGTTAACATAAGGCATATTCTAGCGCACTGATCCAGACCAGGTTCTGCCTGAGGGCCGCCGTAGCGGGTCATGCCGATCGCGACGACCCCGCAGGCGACTCCTGCCGCCCGTACAGAGGACTTCGAGACGGCGGCCCGAACTGTCCGTGCGCCCGAGCCGACGTGAGTGGAGTGGCTCCGCTAATGCGATGACCGCCCAACCTCGCGTACTCATCCTGGCGCTCGACGGAGCAACCTTCGACCTGATCGGTCCCTGGGTCGACGCCGGGCGGCTGCCGAACCTCGGGCGGCTGATCCGCGAGGGCGTCCACGGCCGGCTGCGCTCGACCACGCCGCCCATCACGCCGTGCGCCTGGACGAGCTTCTCGACCGCACAGAACCCCGGACGGCACGGCATCTATGACTTCCAGCAGTTCGTGCCCGGCAGTTACGAGCTCGCCCCCACCAACGGCGCGCAGCGGCGGGCGCGGACGCTGTGGGAGTACCTCAACCAGCGCGGGCTGACGGTCGGCCTCTTCAACCTGCCCTGGATGTACCCTCCCCCGCCTCTGGACGGCTACTGCGTGTGCGGCTTCGACGCGCCGGACATTAACCCCCGGGCCGTGCACCCGCCCGAGCTGAGCCGGGAGTTGCACGCCGCCGTGCCGGGGCTCTCGCTAGCCGCCGAGTTCCTGAGGAAGCGGGAGGGGGCCTACGATCCGGAGGTCCTGCGCCGGCAGGTGCAGGTGAACGTGCAGGCCGCGCTGTTCCTGCTGAGAGAGCGGCCGGTCGATGTCTGCCTGCTGACGTCGATGCTGCTGGATCAGGTCGCCCACTTCTTCTACTACGCCGACCCCGCGGCGCGCGGCTGCGGCCCCATCGAGGACATGCTGCTCGCGGCTCATGAGTGGGTCGACGAGGGGCTCGGGGAGATCCTGAGCCTCGTCCCCCCCGAGTGCCTCGTGCTGGGCGTCTCCGACCATGGCGTGGCGCCAACGACGGTCCACGTGAACATCGCGCGGGCGCTGGCGGATGCCGGGCTGCTTGTG
The DNA here is from genome assembly GCA_016869015.1 of Armatimonadota bacterium. GTDB lineage: Bacteria > Armatimonadota > Zipacnadia > Zipacnadales > VGFC01 > VGFC01. The sequence continues at coordinate 966 of VGFB01000564.1, read as the reverse complement.
TACCGCGACCACCAACCTCGGGGACAGACAACGGAGCTCGCGACAACCCGAGTTCCGTCGTCAGGCCCCACGTCGAGGCTGAAGCGCGCACTCGCGGCGATTCTGCCCTCATCGGTGTGGCTGTGGCTGCGGCGGGCGCGCCATGCCCGGCGATCGCGGGAGCGCTACGCCGCGGTGGATTGGTCGCAGACGCGGGCGTTCAGTTGGGGCAACTTCGCGCAAGTGCGCCTCAACCTGGCGGGCCGGGAGCCCCACGGGATTGTGCGGGCGGACGAGCGGGGGGCCGTGGTTGAGCAGGTGAAGCGCGCGCTCCTCGAACTCCGCGACCCGGCCACGGGCGAGGCGCTCTTCGCCGCGGCCCTGACCCCCGAGGAGCTGTACTCGGGACCACACACCGAGGGCGCGGCCGATGTGCTGGGCATCCCGACCCATTCCGGCGTGGACGCCTCCCTGCACCTGCCCACGCCGGAGGCGCCGCTGATCGTCACCCGGGACGCCGCCCTGATGGCGAGCCCGGAGATGGCGGAGAAGGTGGCCGGGCATGACCCCGAGGGGGTGTTCATCGCGCGAGGCGGCCCGTTCCGCTGCGGGGCGGAGGTGACGGGCGCGGGTATCGGTGAGGTCCTGCCGACCCTGCTTCACGCGCTGGGGCTGGCGCTGCCGCAAGGGTTGGACGGTCGCCCCATCTTTGAGCCGAGCTTCCTGTCGGAGCACCCGGTGCAGAAAGGCGATGCATCCCTCTCCCCCCCGGAGGCGTCGGGGCCCCAGGCAGATGACGACGAGGATCGCCGAGCCGTCGAGGACAGGTTGAGAGACCTGGGGTATCTGTAGGCCCCCGAAGCGAAGCGCAGACGGGAGGACACCGCATGACCGTACCGCTCCTGGCACTCAGCGCGGGCGCGCTGCTGCCCCGGGCAACGGCGGAGGTGGTCACATACCCCGCTCCGGAGGGCGAGCCGCCCTCGG
>VGFB01000563.1 GCA_016869015.1 Armatimonadota bacterium | reverse complement strand
GACGAAGTTCAGGTCAGGCACAGCCACACCTCCCAGTTTCTCTCCACCCCGGACCGTCTACAGCAGACCCAAAGGACAAATCCGGCTGCCGAGCTACGGGATGGTCTAGACAACTCGGCAGCGCCTCAGGGAGCCGCTGCCGAAGACGGGGGGATTATAGCCACGGTCCTTGCCAGTGTCAAGTAGGCGTTCGGAGGCCCGAGCGATGGGCAACCGGGGCTCACACCGGGCCCTGAAACCGGCCTCCACGAGGGTGTCCGAAGGGTCATCCGACAGCGACCGGCGGAGCCGTCGGGGGCGGGGTCGCGCGGAGGGAATCCCACCGTCGTCGACGAATGCGGTCGGCGATGCCGGGGACGCGCCGACGGTACTCCTCGTGCATCGTCTGCACCGACAGGCGCCAGACGGTCACGCCGATCATCAGCGCGAGGACGCCGAACACCGCCGTTACCAGGCCGGAGCTCCGGGGGATCCACAGCAGCGACGGCAGAGCCAGGGCGGTGGCCCCGAACCCGCCGGCCAGGCCCCCGATGCACGCCACGACGACGCCCTGCGCTCGGCCGCGCAGCGTCACGCGCTTCGCCTCGGCCATCGCGACGCGTCGGGCCTCCTCGTAGGCCTGTGTGGTGATCTCCTCGGCGATCTCCTCGTCCGGACCGATGCGCTTCAGCCGGACCGCCACCGGAGGCGGGGCCGTCACGGTGGGAACCGTCACCGGGCACCGGCAGACCGGGCACCGGATGGTCTCCCCGACGCAGTCAGGGTGTGCGGACAGCGTGGCGCCGCAGCGGGCGCAGGGGAAGTTCACGAGCATCGCAGACCCACCGCCTATCGTGGCACTCAAGGGATGGCTCAGACAGGAGCCGTTCGTCGGAAACCGCGAGCCGGCCCCGATGTTCTGTTACCACAGACACGGCAACAAGCCGCAACTTTGTTGCATCGGCGCGGGAGGCGTGCTCAGAGGGCGGCGGCCTGCCTCCGGCGAAGTGCAAGGGGGCCCCGACGGGGCCCAGCCAATCCGCGACTACGAGGTATCCTCATGGGTGTGAGGGCAAGCGTTCCCTTCGCGATCCTGGCGGCGTCCCTCGCGGCAAGCATCGGTCTCGCGCAGTCGGCCGACGTCGCGGCGCTCTACTCCCGGCAGGCGACGTGGCCGGCGACCTGGCAAGCCGCCACGAAAGCCCTCGCCGAGCTCGAAGCCCGGGAAGCGGCCGAGCGCTCGGGGACGGATGCGCCCGAGGGCGTGAAGCTCGGGCCCTGGCATCTGATCGGCTCCTTCAGCAACGCGGACCACCGGCAGTTCGGCACGGCGTACCCCCCCGAGACGGAGATCGACCTCGAGGCCGTCTACCCGGGGATGAACGACTCCACCGCGCGTTGGCAGCCGGGCGACGGACTCGTCGATGGACAGGTCATCAACCTCCACCAGCACCTCAAGGTCACCGAAGGGGCCATTGCCTACCTCCACCGTGCCATGACGGCGGAGCGGGCAACGGAGGTCAACCTGTACCTGGGCAGCGACGACGGCCTCGCGGTGTTCCTCAACGGCGAGCGGATCCACGCGAACGATGTCCCGCGCGGGCCGGCGCCGGATCAGGACGTGGTGCAGGCGAAGCTCAAGGCCGGGCCGAACGACCTGCTGCTGAAGATCGTGAACCGAACCGGCGGGTGGGGCTACTATTTCTCGCTGAAGCCCTACGCGGGGCAGGACGGTGAGCCGCCCGAGCACGCGCGGCGGGTGGACGAGCTATGGAGCCTCTTGCGGCGCGACTTCAGCGACGCCCAGTGCCTGCGCGAGATGGACTGGGAGCGCGCGGACGGCATCTGGGACAAGCTCGGCAGCCCGCTGGACGACGGCGCGCTTCTCGCGCGGTACCGCAGCGCGGCGGGTTCGCGCGCCGACAACGCGCGGCAGCTGATCGTCTGGGTGGCCGAGGACGACGCGAGCCGTTCCGCCGAGACGTTACGCGCCGCGGTCGAGGCGGCCCCCCTCGGCGGCGACGACCCGATGGCCTCCGCCCGTGGGGCGTTCCATCGGGCGCGGCTGCTGTCCGAGGTCATGCAGACGCAGTACGACCTCTCCTGCACGGGCCTGGCGGTCGAGGACCTCGCGGCCACGTACCCGGACGGCTACGGTCGCGCCGCTGAGTTCCGGGGCCAGCTGCGGAGCCTGTTCGCGGAGGGTGAGGCCCTGTGCGGCGCGGGGGGGGCGGAGGCGTTACCCGAGTGGCAGGGCAAGGTGGCGGCCTTCCGCCGCGTGGCGTTGGTGGAGAGCAACCCGCTGCTGACCGGGGTCGAGAAGCTGTTGCTGGTCCGGCGGCGCGGGCACCACGGACTGCCGCAGAACTGGCACGGCAACGCCAGCCTGCCCCGGATCGCCTACGATACGCGCCTCAGCGTGTTGTCCGCCCCGACCGGGGAGGCGCAGGTCACCGACCTCCTGCACAAGGAGGGGCCGTTCATCGGCGACCTCGACCTACACTGGTCGGGCACGAAGCTGCTGTTCTCGATGGTGGAGGAGAGCCCGCAGAACCCGTACAACGTCTTCGAGATCAACGTGGACGGCTCCGGGCTGCGCCGGGTGACGACCTCGCCCTGGCCGGACATCGACAACTACGACGGCTGCTACCTGCCGGACGGGGACATCATCTTCTGCTCGACCCGTAACTTCCAGGGCGTGCCGTGCACCGGCCCGGACCGCGTCGGACTGCTGTACCGCTGCGACGACCGAGGCGAGCTCGTGCGGCAGCTCACCTTCGATCAGGACCACAGCTGGCACCCCTACCTCCTGCACGACGGGCGGGTCGTCTACACCCGGTGGGAGTACAACGACACCCCGCACTACTTCAGCCGGATCGTGTTCAGCATGAATCCGGACGGCACGGAGCAGACGGCCTATTACGCCTCGAACAGCTACTTCCCGAACGCCACCTACTACATGACCCCCATCCCCGGCAGCGATACGCAGGTCGTCTGCATCGTGTCGGGTCATCACGGCAACCCACGCATGGGCGAGGTGGCGATCCTCGACGTGGACCGGGGCCACAAGGGCGCCGAGGGCGTGGTGCAGATCCTGCCGCAGCGCCATCGCCGGCCCGAGGAGCTGATCATCGATCAGTATGCCACCGGGCAATGGCCGCAGTTCGTGATGCCTTACCCGCTGTCGGGGAAGTACTTCATCGTCTCCTGCCAGCCGCGGCCGGGGATGCCCTTTGGGATCTACCTCCTCGACGTGTTCGACAACCTCGTGCCGATCTACACCGAGGAGGGCACGAACCTCTTCGAGCCCATTCCGCTTCGCGCGCGGCCCGTGCCGCCGGCCATCCCCAGCCGTGTGGACTACGCGCGGGACGACGCGGTCGTGCGGGTCGAGGACATCTATGCCGGGGGCGGGCTGGCGGGGGTCCCCCGGGGGACGATCAAGAAGCTGCGGATCGTCGAGCCGATCTACCGGTACTGGGGCAACGGCGACCAGTACGGCATCTCGCAGGACGGCACGTGGGACGTGAAGAAGATCTGGGGCACAGTGCCCGTCTACGAGGACGGCTCGGCGCTGTTCCGCGTTCCGGCCAACACCCCGCTGATGGTTCAGCCGCTCGACGGAAAGGGCATGGCGCAGCAACACATGCGGAGCTGGTTCACGGCCATGCCCGGGGAGCACCTGGCGTGCGTGGGCTGCCATGAGCCGCGCGGCAGTACCCCGCCCACCGCGCACTCGGTGGCGACCCGCCGGGGCATCAGCGAGATCGAGCCGTGGTACGGCGAGCCGCGACCGTTCCGCTTCGAGGCGGAGGTGCAGCCGGTCCTGGACCGCCACTGCGTGACCTGTCACAGTGGGGATCATCGCCTCGACCTGCGGGGCAAGAGCGCGCGGCCCGAGGTGAAGTACAGCCTCGCTTACGCGTCGCTGCACCCCTATGTTCGGCGGCCGGGCCTTGAGGCGGACATCCACATGCTGCCGCCGCGCGAGTTCGATGCCTCGACCAGCCAGCTCGTGCAGCTTCCGAAGAAGGGCCACAAGGACGTGAAGCTGACCGCTGAGGAGTGGGACCGGCTCATCACCTGGATCGACCTGAACGTCCCCTACTACGGCGACTGGCAGGAAGTGCACCAGCAGCAGGCGCCCGAGGA
>VGFB01000562.1 GCA_016869015.1 Armatimonadota bacterium | reverse complement strand
GGCCGCGAGGGCAGCAGCAGCAGCTCGTCCGCTTCGCGCAGGTCCTGGCCGGAGAGCGAGATGAGGCTGATCGTCGTGTCCGCGCCGAACAACGTCTCGCCCGCGATACGTGCCGCGCGGCCCTCGGCCGCGATGAGCTTCTCGCTTCCGTCGAAGATAGCCGCACCCCCGGACCGCGGGGCGAGGTCGATCTCCACCGGAACGGGCAGGTCGGCAATCGCCACCGTCTGCGGCGCGTCGCCGAAGTTGAACAGCACCTGGGCCGGCGCGCCGTCCTCACCCGGCACGCGATGGGAGTGGATCTGCGCGAGGTCGGGCGTCAGGGCATGACGCTTCACGCCGGCCTCCTGCAGGAAGGCCGCGAGGGTGTTGCGAGGCTCAGCCTGCAGCTCGATGGGATCGAGCATGTACACCACGCGCCCCTCGCCGATCCGCGCCAGCGTAGCGACCGGCGCCTCACCGACTTGCGCCAGGACTTCCGCGGTGGTCGCGCGCACATCGAGGCACGGAGCGGAGGCGCCGTCGGCGCACACCGCCTGCGCGAGAGGCGAGTTGCCGACCGGCACGGCTTCGGCCGGGGCCGCCTCGGCGCGACGGATGTTCGGGTAGCGCTCCGCCACGAACTCGACCCCGCACAGCTCCCTCAGGCGCTCCGCGCGTGTGCGGCGGCGTAGCGGATCGTAGGAGACATCGCCCGACAGGTACAGCGCGCCGCCGCGCCGGACGAACCCCAGCACCGTCTCGACCGTCGCATCGTCCGGGCAGAAGGGCGCGGGCCACACGAGCGCCTTCGCCTCGGGCGGCAGGGCTGCCAGCCGCTCCTCGGGTAGCGTGCCGAACTCGACGTGCAGGCCGATCAGCGTCGCCAGCGACCGGTTGATCGCGGCCTGCACGGGCGCCTTTGACGCGCCAAAGCGGTGTGAGGTGGGGACGACGAAGAAGACCTCGGGCGGCGCATGGCGCGGCCGGATCTGCCGGAACAGCACCCCGGCGTTGCGGTACGTGTAGAAGCGCGGGCGCGGCGCGCCGTCCTGCAGCAGCAGCCCGCACGGGAAGATGTCCTCGATGGGGTCCTGCCAGTGCCAGCTCGCGCAGAAGGCCCCACCCAGGCCGAAGCAGGTGTGCGCGACGTAGGCGAAGTGCCAGTCGACCACGTCCTCGGGCGCGTAGACCCAGTGCGTCTTGAGCCCGGGGTGGCTGGTGTTGCCGAACTCGCCGGTCGAGGGCGCCTTGCCCAGCGCCCGCAGGTCGATCTGCTTCAGCTCCGGGCCATACTGCCACGGATCGCCGTAGTAATGGCGGTTGGCGAAGTCCATGTCGTACGAGGCCTCAATCGGGTCCCACGTGGTGTGGGCATCGCCGAAGCCCTGCAAGTGCCCAACCGAGACCAGCCGGGCGGCGTCCGCCGCGTGAGCCGCCTGCGCCGTCTCGGCCGTCCACGCGCGCATCCGGTCGGCCATGAAACGCGTCGTGTCGATCGCGCGAAGGCTCGCCCACTCACCGGTGGCGGGCTTGATCTCGATCTCGTCGAAGGAGGCCTCGGTCAGGTCCACGCCCCATGCTTCCCGCAGCGCCTCCAAGGTCCCATACCGCTCTCTCAACCATGCGCGGAACTGCGGAGTGTCGCTCTCCCCGGCCCCGATCGTCAGGCTCGGCTCGTTCACGATGTCGATGAACCACGACGGCCCGGCCCGATAGCGCGCAGCGGCCTCGTTCGCGACTCGCGCACGCTCCGTCACCTGCGCCGGGTCAGTGGTCGGCCGCGAGACGCCCTCGAAGAAGAGGGAGACGCCGCGGCGCTGCGCGAGCTGCACCATCGCGTCGCGCGGTCGCCACAGGGCCTCGCCCGTGCCCGCCCAACCCATCCCCTGGAAGCTGCGGGCGATCTTGATGCCGCTGTCGGCCATCTGCGCGAGCTGTCGGTCCCAACGCAACGGGTCGGTCCCGGTCGCCGTCGCGTTGCCCCAGTAGATCTGGCTGCCCAGCAGGAACTCCGGCCCCCGGTCGCGGGCGAAGTAGCAGCGGTCGTAGGTCAGCCGCGGCCCGCGTGCCAGTTGCTGCTCGTCCCAGGCCACCAGCCCGGCCTCCAGGCGATCCAGGACGCGCTCGCCCGCCTGCAGCTCCCACGTCAGCGTCAGCAGCCCCGAGGCCTCCTGGGGCACAACCCACTCCCGCTCCAGGGGCGCCGCGCTGTCACCCGGGAGGCGCAGCGAGTCGCGCTCCCTGTGCAGCACTTCCTCGCCCGCGTGCACGGTAAGCTCGACCGCCATCTCCCGCGCCTGCCGGGCCAAGTTGGCGGCCCGCACCCGCAGCCGCACCGTCTCACCCGGCCGCGCGCACCGCGGCTCGGCCACCCCGTCAAACAGGAAGCCGCCCTCGATGAGCCGCTCCAGCACCGTGCCGAAGAGCTGCGCGCCGGAGGCCTCCCCCGGAGCGAACAGGTCGAGGTTGCCGATGCCGGAATAGGCCCAGCTTGAGCCGGGGTACTCGCCCGCGAAGTTGTGCATCACACCGACCGCCGTGCCCCGGATGCGGCCGTACCGGTCGAGGGCATCGACCAGGGGCACCCACCGCGCCTTGAGCGCCGCCCCCGCGTGGCCTTGGGCCGTCTGACCCGTCGCCGACACGCCCTCGGCAGCGCCGGCTCGCGCCCATTCCTCCGGCAGAACGGCCTGCCCCGGGGAGGCGGCGAGGCGGGCCACGTCGGTCAGAGGCGCCGAGGCGTCGCAGATCGAGATGGCGTCAGCAGGCGGCTCGAGGAAGGTGGCCGGGTTGCTGCCGCCGTGGTGCGAGTTGAGCTGCACGTTGCGATAGGACGGGAACGGATCCTCGCCGACGAGCACCTGGTCAACATGGACGGTGTATGGCTGCCGCTCGCGCAGGAACTCCCCGGTCAGCCCGAGGCGGAACTGCACGGCGTTCTCGGGGTGGAAGCGATCCTGCGGTCCGCCCCGACCCACCGACGGGTTGTCGTGCCAGTACTCGAGGTCCGTGTGGGGCGCCGCGTAGAGCCTCCACTCGCGGGTCAGTGTGAACTTCGTGCGCCAGCGGGACTGGTCCGCCTCGCTCCATTCCATCGCCAGGACGACATCCTCCTGATCGGCGCGCGCCCAGAAGGCGGTCAGTTGCGAGTCGGCCGGCAGACCCTCCACGCGCGGCGAGCCGCTGGTCACCCAACCCGACAGCGACTCCGTTGCGAGCTTCAGGCTCCGCCCACGCCGCCCCTCGCCCGCCGGCGCGGGGCCGTTCGGGACCTCCCGCCCGCCGATCGACCACCCCTCGGGGCCGGGGGACAGGTCGAAGAGCGTCTGCAGCTTGCTCTCGTCGGGGGTAAGGTCGACCACATCACGCCACGCGTCCCCCTGCCGGGCGAGCAGCCGGTCGAAGGGGTAGCCGCCGAAGGCGAACAGACTCCCGCCCTCGCGGCAGAAGGCCTTCAGCGACTCCGCCGCAGCGGCGGGGAAAGAGGCGCCGTAGGGCAGGACAAGCACGTCGAACCAGGCGGGACTCAGCCTGTCCGGGTCGGCCAGCGCGTCGACGCCCAGGAAAGCGCAACCGTAGCCCGCCTGCTCGACCAGTGACCGCAGGTGGGCGGGGTCGGACGCCGTGCCGGTGGCGGGGAGGTCGTCGCGGAGGATGGCCACATTGCCCTGTTCCCGGGGCGCGAACTCGATGCCGGCGGGCAGGCCCCGGGCGGCCTGCGCTCCCTCCCGGCTCTCCCATTCCGTCGCCGCCTCGCCCAACTCCACCTGCACGCGGTCGAAGAAGGCCGTACCGCACCCGTGCAGCACCAGGTTCGCCTCGACACGCACTGCCGTGGGAGGCACGTCGAAGGCCTGCATGAGCCGCGTCCAGTCGGTCGTTCCGGTCAGCCGTTGCTGCGTGTCGGTCCAACTGATCCGCTTGCCCGTACCGTCGAAGTAGTTGACCCCCATGTAGGCCCCCGCCCCATTGCGGACGTCCTCCGTGCGCACGTAGCCGCTGAGCACGTATCGCCCCCGCGCCTGGCAGCCGGGTACCGTCTGACTGCACACATACCAGGTCACCGCCGCCTCGGGCCCCGCCTCGATGACATGGCAGCCCTCGCCATCGAGGCCCTCGCCCGCCCGGCGCTCGCTGCGCACCCCGGCGGC
>VGFB01000561.1 GCA_016869015.1 Armatimonadota bacterium | reverse complement strand
GGCGTGCAGAGCTCCCCGCTCCGCTTCATCCGCGAGGAGTGCGGCGCCCTCACCGTCGCCGACCCGCAGATCCTCTCCGGCCCCTCCGGCCACAACGAAGAGGTCCGCGCCTTCGTCGAGTGCATCCAGAAGGACCTCCCCGAACCCGTCCCCGCCGAGCAAGCGCTCATCACGCAGCGCATCCTCGACGGCGTCTACGAAAGCAGCAAGACCGGCAAGGAAGTGAAGGTGTAGGCGCGGGACGGCGTAGGGTGCGGGGGCGACCGCCGCCGTCGCCCCCAGCAGGCCCACGGGACGAAGGTGACTGCCCAGGAGGGGAACTTGCCCACATGAAGGGCCAACTGCCCAAGCAGTTGCGCGAGGCGATAGCCGGCGTGACCGCCAAGCGACCGCGGACGGTCCTCGATCACATCCTGGAGCACGGCCGCATCACGACGGAGGAGCTGCGTGATCAGTACGGCTACAACCATCCTCCGCGGGCGAAGCGGGACGTGGTTGAGCAGGGGATACCGTTGCGCATCACGCGCGTGCGAGGGTCCGATGGGCGCAGCATCGCGGCCTACGAACTGGACGTGGAGGCTGCGGTGCAGACGGGCAAGGGGGGCGGCAGGCGCGCCATCCCCAAGCGCATCAAGCAGACGCTGATGGATGCCGCAGCCTGCACGTGCGCCGTGTGCGACACCCAGTACGCGGCCACGTTCCTACAAGCGGATCATCGAGTCCCGTTCGAGGTGGCTGGTGAACCCGGCGACGGCCACATCCGGACCACGTACCAACTCCTGTGTCGTGCCTGCAACCGGGCCAAGTCCTGGACATGCGAGCACTGCGCCAACTGGAGCGTTCGGGATCCCTCCGTCTGCACCACCTGCTACTGGGCTCAGCCGGAGGAGTACGCCCACATCGCGATGTCGGAGGAGCGCCGCATCGAGCTGGTCATTCGGGGCCGCGATGTGGAGTGGTTCGACCGCCTGGTCTTGGCCCTGCGCAGGCGGGGTATCTCGGTGCAGCGTTTCGCGCGGGAGAGCGTGCGCCGGTCGTCAGGGAGACAGGGCAGCGTACCCAAAGAGGGACGGTAGGTGGGTTGGGGGCGGTATGGCGCGGCCGTCAGTTGCGAGGACATCCTGGAGGGATGGTGACAGGTACAGCGACTCGACGGTGGTCTCGCTCCGGCCGTTGAGGGTCGCCTGAGTGGACCGCCCTGCGTTCAGCAGCACCCTTCGGAGCCCCAGCTCGGGCGGCAGCTCGTCCCCGTACCTCCGCTCCCCGCACGACCCATCGTAACTGAGAAGAAACGGCACGCGACGCACGTTGAGCTCGCTAAGCCCCGCCAGGAGCTCCCCCAGCGGCAGTCCGGAAAGGTAACGCTGGTCCCTCCCGTTGGTGGTCCCCTGGTAGGGCGGATCCAGGTAGACCAAGTCGCGAATGGTAGCTTGGTCGATGATGCTGCGGAAGTCGCACGCCAGCACCGATGTGCGCCCCGCAAGGAGCGCGTGCGCACCAGCCACTTCCCGATGGAGCACGGTAGGCCGCATCCCCAGACGGCGGTGGTCCGGGGACTGGTTGAACTCACCATACCGGTTGAACCGCACCGAGGCCTTGACGCACCGCGCGAGGAGGTAGAGCAGCTTCACCGGATCGTGGTCGCGGTTGAAGCCCTCGCGGATGCGGTTGTAGGCTGCGGCCGGGTCTTCCGCCTGTGACAGCCAGAGGTCTCTGTACCCCGCCACAAGAGCCCCCGGGCGGTTCACAATCAGGCCCCACACCTGGGCCAACGGTGCGAGGGCGTCGGACACGACGAAGTGCTGGGCGAGATTCCCGCGGGCCGCCGCAATGGTCACCGCAGCCGAGCCCGAGAACGGCTCAAACAACCTCCGCCGCTGGGCAGGAGCAAACGCCAGTATGGCCTCGGCCAGTTGGCGCTTGCTCCCCTGGTAGGGTATAGGGTGTGGGAGACGCTTCACGCGTACCTCATGCCACGCGGCGGAGCGGGCAAGCCTCGTCTCTGCCTCGGGTCGGTCGCAGCACAACCGCGCTCTCGTACAGTTCCCCAGCCGCGCACCCGCCGCCTGCCCTCACCGATGAGTGGATGACGCGTGAGCCGGTCCACCAGCTGCAGGCGGGATACTTGGCTACGACGCGAGGATAAGGCCCAGCTCCTCCTCAGTCACCGCCATGAGGAGGCTGATCTGAGCTTGTTCGTCCTCGGATAGGCTGTCCTTGAGGGCTCCCCACAGCAAGTCCTGCCTCTCAAGCTGCGTCTTCCCGGCGAACCCGTCCCACACGATGGTCCCTCCGAGTCGGGTGCCTCCGGGGGCGCGTTTCAGGCCCTCGATCCGGCAGCCTGGGAAGCGCGCTGTCAGCGTGTCCGAGACCTTGGTCCTAAGCGCCATCGTACCACCCCCTTGGTGACAATGTCGAGTGCTGCCTCGACGATAGCATCGCGACTGTGTCTGACGACGTCGCCCTTGACGCCCACGTGCAGCTTCCGCTCAACGAGCCAGCGCCGCAGCGAACTTACGTCGCGGTACCGGTGGAGGTTGTCCCAACGTCTCTCCACCTCGAAGACGGACGCGGCCACCTGCGCTGTCACTGCGGGCGGCATGAAGTCATAGAACTCCGACTGCTTCACCAGGTTGCGGAGGTTGTGTTTGGCATCGAACTCCGCCTTGGCGCGAACGCGGAAGGCCCGGATGACGCACTCGACGGCCACTCCTGCGACATAGTGCGCCAGCGCGCACTGGTCGGGGCGGACCAGCTCCTGGGCCTGCCGAACTCGTTCCTCAGCCGCGCGGATGTAGGTCTCCGCCGCGACGCGAGGCTCGCCTGCTCGACTACGGCCGACCGGTGATCGCCTTGGCACTGTACCGCTACCCGTCGCACCAGATGGGCGGCTCGGGCGACTATACCCCGGCGCGGCTGAGGCGTCAACCACCGCGCCTCAGCACGACCACCCGATCCGTCGTCAACTCCCCCTTGCCCGTCCACGCCACGCGGTACTCGACCTTGGCGGGCTCGGCGAGCTCGAAGACGAGCCACACGTCGGCGTAGCGGCCGTCACGGGGGAGGTCGGTAGGGGAGAGGGCTCGCTCGGCGAGGACGCCGCCTTGGCCCTGCTGAGTGCGCGCGTAGTCGAAGCAGTCCAGCCGCGCGAGGGGTTGGGCGCCCGCGGTCGTCGTGCGGCAGCGGAAGGCGACCGCGTAGGCGCCCGGCTCCAGCGTCTCGTACGGGCCCCAGATTGTCGTGCCTTCCGCCGTGTCGGTCCCCTCGAGGGCGGCCCAGGCCTTGCCGTTGTGGGCCAGACGGTCGTCCACCTCGTGGCCGTTGCCGTGAGCCAGCGTCTCGGCCTCCCAGACGCTCTGCACGGTGTCGAATCCCTCGGGGGTGCCTGCCGGCGGAGGCACGGGCCTTACCGTCAGCTCGCGCGCCGTCGGCTCCCACCCCTCCGCGAGGAGCGTCACCCTCAGCCTGGTCTCCGCCCCGTCGTCAGGCGCGGCGAGGCTGACGGACTCCAGCGCGCGCCCATTCGGCGGAACGGCTACGGTGAGCGTCGTGAGTTCTCGGGCGGCTGCCCCGAGAGGGCTGACGGTCACCCGAACGGAAGCCGCCTTGTCCTGGGTGCTGTCCAGCGTCAGAGGCAAGGCATAACGCAGCCCGCTGACGGCCTGCAGCTGCTCGGGCAGCGTGAGGAAGACGCGATTCCCGTAGATCCGACCGGCGAGCTCCACCAGCACGCTCGGCAGCACCACCTCGGCCGGGACCGAATCGCCGAGCGCCTCCATGATCTTCGGCACATCGTCAGGCCCGGACCAGTAGCAGCTCAGGTGCACGGGGATGCAGCAGGGCAGGCCGTCCATCTCGGCGATCCGCCGGATCTCCTCGGCGACCTTCGCGTAGTAGGAGTCATCCTTTGCGCCCTCGGGCGAGGGAGGGCAGAGCCGGTAGGGCATGTGCGGCTTGCCTCGACCGAAGATCGGTCGCGCCGTCGGGCTGCCGCCCCAGCCGTGGAAGAACCCGGCTGCGTTCGGCACGCCCTGGGAGATCAGCGCCGCGCTCGCCGCACTGACGCCGTCCTCGAGCACCCCGACGACCGGCGCGCTGAGCTCGCGAACCCCCTGTCGCGTCTCCTCGAAGAAGACCCGTGGGTCG
>VGFB01000560.1 GCA_016869015.1 Armatimonadota bacterium | reverse complement strand
CGCCGAGAGCCCAGCAGTCGACGCCGAGCTGCTGGCGGCACTCGCCGCCAAGTGGGGAGCAGACCCCCAGGCGTGGGGCGGCGATAGCGTGAAGGACTGCCTGATCAGGCGGGCACAGGGCCAGCCATCCAGAGAGAAACGGCTCGCCATACTCCGTGGTCTGGCACCCAGCCTCCACCCGGCTGAGGTGCAGCAGCTCTCCCGCGAGCTGCTCCTGCAGGACGACGGGTTGCATGTGGGCGACCAGTACATGGCAGATATCTGGGCCGGGAAGGCTCTTGCCGGGCACGCCCCCGAGGCGGCTGCCGCTAGGCTGCGGAAATCCGTGCCTCCCAGACTCGCGTATGGAATCCGAACCACGTTGGTCGGGACGCTGCAGCCCGAGCAGCTCCTCACCATGAAGGACGAACTCATTGCAGGCATGCCGCCTTGGGATCGAGTCAGATGCCTGGCGGCCATCGCGACGAAGGTAGCCAACGGGGACCCGTCGGCCGCACGTGGCATCGTCGACGAGGCTCACGCAACGGCCCACGAGCTGCCGGAGTGCTCCCCGGACGACGCCTACACCACCTGGGGGCGTGGCCAGGCTCATCTGGACCTCCTGCGTGCTGCCTGGGTGACGCCCGGGGCCGACGTCTCACAGTTGGTAGCGGACATTCGTCTCCCTCGCGAGCGTGCACTGGCGCAGGCGATGTTGGTGGGTCTGTATGCCGAGGGTGGAGGCACGGCCTCGGCAGCCACAGCTGCTGACGAGTTGGCTGCGGGCTGGCCTGCCATACCCGATGACGAGCGGACCTGCTGGCTCGTGGGGCGATGCGGAGCAATGGCGGCCAGAGCGTACGGGCTGATCAGCCCTCCTGGGGCGCCGGCGTGGCTCCAGCACCTCTGGGCTGGCTTGGCCGCAGAGAGCCATGAGCAGGCTCAGATCGCATGGCTGGACGCGCTTTGCGCTGCTGGCCTCTCTCCAGCAGAACTCGCTGGCGTCGTCTCCGCCGCTCTACAACACGGTCTGGAGGCAGGCAACGACTCGGCCCAGACGCTGGCCCAGCGGCTCACCAACTACCGGGAGCAGCCCAAGGCCTGGCCGTCGGACGCGGATCGGGACGTCGCTCAAGCGATTTTCGACGCCGATGCAGGAACTGGGCTGAGGTGGCTGAAGTACACGGCCGGGGACCGCTGGTCTCGCCCCACTCTAGAACGCGTACGCGGGGTGATCGACGGGACGACGTGGGCGGCGCTCCGCGACGAGGCGGTCTGCCGCCGTGGTGACCGACTCGATGACTACGACTGGTTCAGAGGCCTGGTTGGTGTGGCGCGCCTCGGCTGCGAGAACCACATCACAGGTGCCATGGAGCCAGTACGGACTGCCATCGTGACCGCGCACGTCACGCGAACGCACGGCGTCGATCTCAGCTGGGTGCTCGCGCTTCTTCTCGACCACTTCGGGCCGATGCTCTCCCCTGAGCAGGTTGCCGGCGTGGCCGAGGGCTACCTCACGCTCACAATGCCCTTTCGATGACCAAGCCGGCGACGGGACGCACCTCGGGTCCAAGGCCTACCGGTCGAAGTGGAACCCCTTGGCGTCGTGCACGTACGTGATCCGCAGGTGCTGCTCCCAGCGCGCCATCTCCTCGTGGCTCATGTCGATGGCCTGGTTCTCGGGTAGCACCATACTGCGCGCCCACTCGTCGTCGAACACCATGACCTGGCCGTAGCGGCTCTGCAGCTCCTTGTCCCCGATGGACTTCGCCACCTTCCGGTAGCCATCATCCGTCAGCGGCTCCGGCACGTAGACGGCGGCCCAGTAGTAGTCCGGGGAGTCCTCGACGGTCTTCAGGTTGACGGTCACGTCGTGCTTGTCGGACGAAGGGGGGGACAGACTGGTGGCGGCGACGATCACGACCACGATTGCGACGGTGACGAGCAGACCGATGCCGACCAGACGAGCGAGGCGGCCGAAGCTCATGGGGGCGTCTCCTCAGCGGTTGGTGTCGAGCCTCCGTCCGTGGACGTAGCCGCAACGGCGGAGCCCACGCAGGCCAGAAGGCAACGCTCTCCAGGCGTCTTGTCAACCAGATACGCTCTTGAGCACTACGCCTCAGAGGCGTCGGCTCCTATCCTTGCGGCATTCCAGGCAAGGAGACGGACCGTGGCCACGACTCAGGAGATCGTCGGTGCCCGCATCCGCGCCTTGAGGCAGCAGAAGGGCTGGACTCAGGAGGAACTCGGGGGACGCGCCGACCTGGACTTCACGACCGTCGGCGGCGCTGAGCGAGGGGAGAAGAGCCTGTCGCTGAAGAGCCTGGTCCGTGTGGCGGAAGCGCTCGGCGTGGACGTGGCGTATGTGGTACGGCAGGGGGAGAGCGCGACCGGCGAGGCGGAGTGCGAGGGTCTGGTCGAGGAGCTGCGCGCCGTGGTGCGCGACCTGCCGCCGGCCGAGCTACGACACGTGCTGGAGCTGGTCAGAGCCGCGAGGTCCTACCTCGTCGGTCGGCAGCCGGCCGCTGCACGCTCCCGCCGGCGGCGCACCCCCTGACGGCTCGTCGACGCCCTCGGCCGCTTCGTAGCGCAGTCCACCATTGCTGCCCCGCCGGTCGGTGCTCGTCGCATCTCCGCACGGCAGGCGAGCCGGGTGTGCTGGTGTGATGTCGTTTCAAGGGGAACCAGGCGTGGCACGTGGTCGCGGCGAGGATGGCCCGCCTCCTGCCCACGTCCGCTATGCGACCCCTCCCCGACCACCTAGTCTCCTAGCGCAGGGCCTCGATCGCATCCGCTGCGGCGGCAGCTGTGCGGTTCCCCTCGCTAGAGGCCACACGCTTGGCTCCGTGAGCTCGAAGGAGCGCCACCATCTCCCGGTCCCCAATAACCGTGGCTTCACGAAGTGGGGTCGTCCCTTGCGGGCCTCGGCAGAAGGGGTCAGCTCCGTGTTCGAGGAGCACTCTTGCGGCCTTGCGGCAACCTTCCCGTTGCCGCTTCCAGAACTCATCGTGCGGATCGACCAGTGCGATCTGCTCGTGCATGAGGCCGCCCATAAGCAGCCCGCGCACCGCGAGATGCAGGGCGGTGTACCCCTCCCTCGTCCTCGCGTCAACACGAGCACCGTGTGCGAGCAGTGTCTGGACCGTGTCGGCGGCCCCTATGATGGCCGCCTTCATAAGGGGGGAGGTTCCGTCGGGGCCGCTGACATTCGGGTCGGCGCCATGCTCAAGAAGCGCCTGCACCACGCCTGTGCGCCCCGCCCCTGCCGCGGAGACGACTAGAGGGGAGCCATCGGCCTCCTTCGTGTCGGGGCGCGCTCCTCCCTCGAGTAGGACCTCGACCGCTTCGACTCTCCCCGATCTGACGGCCTCGCAGAGGAGAGCCTCGCCGGTTGGGCCGGCGGCATTGGGGTCTGCGCCGCGCTTGACGAGAAGCCGCGCCACCCCCAGGTGACCGTGCGCGAGGGATTGCCCGAGGGGCGTTGCGCCATCCGGTCCCCTCAGGTTGGGGTCTGCCCCGAGCGCAAGGAGCCAACGCACCTTGGTCGCGTTGCCCGTGGTCGCTGCCTCCGCCAGACTGCCTTTGCGGAGGTACAGCGCAGTTCCTCCCGCAACCGCCAAGAGCATGCCGACGGCGGCGGCCCCAGCGGCCAGTCGCGCGACCCGTGACGAAGTTCGGCCAGAAGCCGGGGCGTTCGCCCCCTCTTCCCCGCCGCCCGCGCCCGCCTGGACAGCGCGCCCGGGCTGGGTCTCGCTAGGCGTCGCTGGGGCGTTCGCCTCTCGTCGGGAGTTCACGGGCTCCGCCACCGTGACCCTCCCGCTCTGCCCCACGAGAGGGCCTGTTGCTCGCTCCGCCGCCGGCGTGCTCGCTGACGTCGTCTTGCGCTGGTCAGCAGACCAGAATTGCGGGGCAATCCACCCCTCGCACCCACACCTCGGGCAACGGCGTGCAGCAGCTTCGCGTGGGTGCCCGCAGTCGCGACAGACCAGCGTACCCACCGCCCGTCACTCCTTCCGGTATTGGCCAGCGAGTGTCTGCTATCCCTTGCCGGGGGTCGGCCCTGCACGAACCGCGGGCGTCTGCATACAGCAGGTCCCCGGGTCACCGTGGCCAAGCGGAAGCCGAACTCCTGGCAGCTAGTGCCCTGCCTGCCGCATGATGTCGAGGG
>VGFB01000559.1 GCA_016869015.1 Armatimonadota bacterium | reverse complement strand
CTCGGGATCGAGGGTGAAGGCGGTCGAGCTATCCTTCTTCGACTTGGCAAGGCGCGCCACAGCCTGCAGCCGCTTGCAGGCCTGCAGGAGGTAGCCGGTGGGCATCGCCAGCATGCAGGTGGCTTCCTTCGGGAGGATGGGAGAGAGATTGGGGAAGGTGCCCTGCGCCTGGCTGGCAAACCAGGAGATCGAACCTCCATACAGGAGGAGCTTGCCATCGGACGTGATGGCCAGCGTGGCGGGATCCTTGCCCATTGCCCTGAGCGGCCGGCGCAGGGAGACTGCGCTGCGGCCCGGGATGAGGATGTCGGTGGTATCCGGGATGCTCGTCTTCAGGCCCCCGATCGTGGCGATCGAGAAGCGGTAGCCGTCGGTAGCCATCAGCGTAAGCTTGCCATCCGCAGGCTTGAAGCGGAGCAGCAGGTTGGAGGTGATGCGGGCGTCGTCACTGCCGACGGCGATCGTCGTCAGCGCCAGAGCGGCCTCGAGCAGGCTGGCATCGACCTGCAGTTTGCCAGCGATGTTCTGGGCCGACGGCAGCAGCGGGTAGTCCTCGGCCGGGAGCCCTTTGAAGTTGCCGCGGAAGCCCTCCGCCTTGACCTGCAGCGTGTCCTTGTCCACCACCAGGCTGACCTGGCCCTCGCACGTCTTGAGGATGTCGGCCAGTTCGCGCGGAACCACCAGCGCACCGCTCTCCCCCACCTGCGCCTCGACAAGCGTCGTGTAGCCGGTGGCGATGTTGGAGCCGGTGAGCTGGAGCGCGCCCTTCTCGGCGCGCAGCAGGACGTTCTTCAGGGCCACATTCTGGTGCGATGATTCGGTGAAGCCCTGGGCCTCGGCGAATGCCGCGGCCAGGGCCTGCGCCATCGCGAGCGCTTTCATGCAGACCTCCTTTGTTGGGTTGGAAGCAGGACTAGCCTGGAAGACGGGCCTCGCCGGTAGCGCCCGCATCGATCGGGTCGAGGGAGTCGGCGGATTGGAAGAGCGGGAGTTGTGGGTTGGCAGCCAGTGCGGCGAGAGGCCGAGCGGCCGGGGCGGGTTCCGCAGCGCGGGATGTGTCCCTGACGAGCAGGTCCTCAAGCGCGGCGAGTGTCAGGCGGGAGGCACGCGTGGCGCGCGCCTCGGCGCGGTGGCGGACGTGCTGCACGATCATGTTCTCGATCTGGGAGGTGCGCATGACCCGATCGACCTCCGCTGGGGATGCCACCAGCTGTTCGCAAGTGCGACGGGTCCAGTCCTCCATGGCGTAGGTAGCGCGCTGCTGCTCGAAGATGAGCTGCTCCTGGCGGCGGGTCGCCTGCTGCGCGAGCTGGTCCGGTGCAGCCAGCGACCCGGCGGGTGGATCGGCGAGCAGGTAGGACTGCGCGAACCAGGGAGCGTAGAGAGCCAGCTGAGCGCGGCCGGCATTGGCGATGGCGGGCACGATGTCCCAGAATGGGCCACCCAGCCACAGGTAGTTGGATGCAGCGAGGATCATGTCCCCTGCCCCGGCCGCAGGCTCGCCGAGGGTCTGGCACAGCGCCCACTTGCGCGCTGCGACGCTCTCGGGATCGTCCTCCCCCTCCCCACGCAGACGGCCATCTCCCAGGGACATCTCCGTCATCAGCATCGCCACGCTCATGGGCGTGGGGAAGAAGGCCGCACCGCGCCCGACCTTCGATTCGGCCAGGAGATAGCCGAGGTAGCTGGCGGGCCAGCGCAGCATCAGGTCCAGATCGAGGGTGCGCGCGAGGCTGCCCCAGACATCCCAGGAGACGCCTGCCGGCGGTTCGGCCTGGAAGCCAAGGGCGTACAGGAGGTAGGCGGCGATCACTTCGATGAACTCGCGGCTGAGCGAGTAGGGGAAGAGCGACCGCTCGACGGAAGCCAGGTGCTTGACGACCCTACCGGGCCCGCCGGGGGATGACTCGAACACCAGCCCGAAGTCGAGGCGGGGGATCGGATGGTACTTGGGATCAGGGGTCTCCCCGAGCGCGTCGAACCACCAGGCCCAGCGGTTGCCCACCCGGATCCAGGCAAGCATGCGCTGGAGCTCGGGGAGACGCTGCGAGCGGGGCGTGCTCGCGAAGGTGATGTGTTGGAGGATCCCACGGCGCATCTCATGGAGGATGTCGCGCTCCAGAAGCATTTCGAGCAGCGACAGCGCCTCGGGATCGGGCAGCCAGTTCACCTCCCCGAGGAACTGATCCCACGTGTAGTGGACGCGGGCCCACTCACAGAAGTCCTCGGGATGTTGGTCCCGCGCCTGCGTGCAGCGAAGGCGGTCCCAGGGCCTCCCTCCCGCGGAAAGGAGGCCCTTGTACGACCACTGCAGGAGATCGACCATGTAGAAGCCAGGCGGAGGCAGATTGAGCGGGATCTCGGGGATGCCGAGGTCTCGCTCAATGCGCTCTCGGCTCAGGTCGATGGAGTTGATATCGACGAAGAGCAGCATCGGAGGTCCTCACGTGGACGGGTCTGCGGAAGCGGGCGGGGCCGGCTGCTCCGCGACGATGGGCTCGCCCTGGAGCAGCGCGCGCATCACCTCGGTGATCCGGCTGTCCGGCTGGTCCTTGGCGCGGGCACCGCACCGCTTGCAGCGGGTGACGCTCTTGGGATGGATGTAGTGGTGTTTGCAGTTGCAGTCCCAGAACTCAGGCATCGTTTCCATTCGGCCTCCTTGGGCTAGGCGGACGGATTCCACATGCGGCTGCGTTCGTTCTCGAGCTCGGCGATGTGCGGCTCGAGGGAGAGGAGCGGCTCTCGCAGCGCTCCCTGCAGTGAGGGCGCGCTTGCGGTCAGGCGGCTGAGGGCCGGATCAAGCTGCTCCTCCAGGTCGCGGGCTCTGCCGGCGAAGGCCTTCTCGGCGTCGTCCCATCGGGCGACAGCGGAGAGGGTGTCGTACAGGACCACTCGGACGCGGTGCGGGTTCAGACGCCACTCGCCTTCGCCGGCGCGATACAGGCACCAGTCGGTGCGTTTGTCCTCCCAGGTGGTCATGAGCCAGGCGAACGCGTTGAGGAGCTCCGGGCTGGTCCACAGCAACCGGCGGAGCTGAGGGATGTCGTGGGCTGCGATGGCCAGAAAGGCAATCGCGCCGTCGCCGAGGTCCTCACCGTCGGCCTGAAAACACCGGGTCTGGGGTGTGAGCACAGCCCACGGGAGCCTCAGCCGGCCGGCGGTGATCGACTTGCAGGGAAGCGTCTGGACGCCGACCGTGTCGCCGCTGTAAGCCTCCAGCGTCTGGAAAAGCCACGGCATTCCGTCGAGCGACGTCAGTTGGATAGGGCCGCGGGCCGCGCCTTCAGGCGCGAGCTCCGACGTGGTGACGTCGAAGCCCGCTGCGCCGAGGATGGCGGCCGACTCCTTGCCGAGATCGTCGACGGCCGCGGTCTTGCGGCTGAGGCGCGCAAGCTGGTAGTCACCGCGCGCGACGCCGCTCCTCGAGACGCTCCAGGACGTGGTGATGGCAGCCGCATATCCCAGGAGCAGTCCGAACTCGACCAGGCGCGTGGGGCTCGGCTTGTCGTAGTCGCCGCCGCAGCGCCTGATGAGCGGCGCCACCTCCTGCGGGTCTACCTCCGGGCGTCGCTGGAGATCGCGCGCGAGCCTGGCTTGCAGAGCAAGGGAGGCGGCACGCATCCCCTGCTCAAAGCTCGCTTCGCCCGCGTCGTCGGGGACGAACACCGAGCGGGGGAAGTCGCCGTGGAGCGGCCGATAGAGACCACGCCCGTCGACGGTGGTGCGCCCAGGGAGGACGTCGTTGAGGGCGAACTCGCCAGCAGGGTTCGTGGTGCGGATCCGGAACCATGCTTGCGGAGCCTCATGCAGGCGCGGCATCTCCCGGCGGTCGAGCTTGACGGAGAGCGGGATGACGCCGCGGGCCAGCTGAAGGAGCTGCTCAGGTTGCTCGACCGGGTCGGTGAGATCGAAGGCGATGGTGGTGCCGGTGACCGGCAGGACGACCTCGTTCAGCCTGGTTTCGGGGGTGAGTTGCATCGGCGGCACACGTCCCGTCGTCCAGCCTCCCCGGCGAGAACGGGAGACCACCTGCACCTCGGCGCAGCCAACCTCATGCAGGCGGCGGCCGAGGTCGTAGGAGGGGAACTCCTTGCGGAAGGAGCGCTCCGTCCAGCCTGGGCCGTTGTCCGACACGGCGAACGCGGTGCCGTGGATTC
>VGFB01000558.1 GCA_016869015.1 Armatimonadota bacterium | reverse complement strand
AGCGGCTCTCGACGCCGCCCGGAGGGTCGTCGTACTCCAGTCTCTCGACCTCGTGGAGCTGCTCGGGCGCAATGGCCTTGGCATAGCCGATCACGTGAGCGCCCATCGACCCGAAGGGGTAATGCCGGCGCTGCGCCTCGACCGCCCGGATGCCGGGCATGTCGAGGCGACGCTCATCCAGGCGAATCGCCTGCAGGCGGTCGATGTTCTCGCCGAGCCCCGGCAGCACCGTCTCCAGAGCGCCGACGGCCCGCGCGCCATCGAGCGCCTTCTTCGCCTCCACCGTCGAGACCCCCAGCACGCGCGCCAGGGGCACCAGGGCGGCGTCCAGGGCCATCGGGTCCTCGGGCAGCTCGGAGACCCGCACCTGGACCTGGTAGACCACCTGGTTGTCCGCCACGGCCTCGCCGTTCCGGTCGTAGATCGTGCCCCGCGGCGCCGGCGTCCACGTCACCTTCGTGCGGTTGAGCTCCGCGGAGCGCTGATGCGTGCTCCACTCGGCGATCTGCAGGTACCACAGGCGGCCGGCCAGCACCGTCAGGGCCATGAAGAACCCGGCGCGTAAGACCAGGAGGCGGAGTTGGAGTTGGCGCGGTTCCAACAGAGTCCTCAGTCCACGGTCCTCAGTCCCCAGTCCACAGCTCAACAGCGGGCCGCACAGGTCGGGGGTCAGTCGGCGTCAGCGCCACTTGGCCGCAGGCGCGACCCCTCCATTCGCGACTCGCGCAGGTACTCGTTGAGGCCTCCGAGCATGCGTCCGACCTCACCCGTCCGTAAGCTGATCTCGTCGAACTGCTCCTGGGTGACGTAGCCCTGATCCAAGGCAACGTGCAGATGAGACGCCACCTCGTGCGCGGAGCCCTTCGCGATGGCCAGGAACTGCAGGAACTCCCTGTCGCCGCTGCGGCCGAGCCCCTCCGCCATGTTCGCCATGATTGAGATCGCCCCCCGTCGGATCGGATCCCGGAGAGCGTGATCCCTCGCGAAACACCCGGAGGAGGAGGCCTCATGGACGGCGCGGGTCAGCTGTCGCGCCCTCTGCCACGCCTGGATGTCCTCGAGACGCCGAGAGCCCGTCATGCTCCCCCCCGGTGGCGCCGCCGGCCCCGCTCCTTCGGGCTCGGACTGCGGACTGTGGGCTGCGGGCTCAAGACTGCCTTCGCCGCTATCTCATCCGCCGAGCGCCGGCGTACTTGGGGCCGTAGTACGACGAGTCGAGGCGGTCGATCTTCACTCCGGATCGGGGGTTGGAGGCGTGGATGAACTCGCCGTCGCCGACGTAGATGCCGACGTGCGAGATGCCGCTGCGGAAGGTGTTGGCGAAGAAGACGCAGTCGCCCGGCGCCAGCTCGCTGCGGGAGACGGGCGTGCCCTGACGGAACTGCTGGACACAGCTGCGGGAGATGCTGATGCCCTTCTGCCGGTAGAGGTAGCTGGTGAAGCCCGAACAGTCGAAGGCGCCGCCCTCGCCTGAGCAGCCGTAGCGGTAGGGCGAGCCGCGATAGCCCATCGCCAGCTGGACGATCTCGTTGCCCAAGCCGCACGCTGCGCTCGCGGCGGCGCCGTAGGCGTCCTGCGCCGCGGTCGCCAGGCCGCTGAGAGCGCCGCGCCGAGCGACGCGGGCCTGCCGCTGCTCACGAGTGTCGATCAGCCCGGCGTTCACCCAGGCCTGCCGTCCCCCGTCCAACCCGACCCGATACCAGTCGGCCTGCTGACCGAGAATGACGACCTGCGTGCTCAACTGCGCCTTGCCGATGATCTCCTCGGCGAGGCTGGGCCCGGCCCGCAGGTTCACCTCAGGGCGGGCGACCCAGCCGACCTTGACCTCGACCGTCTGGTCTCCCTCCTGGGCAGTGATGTCCTCGCCCGGCCCGTCGTAGTCCAGCACCCAGGCGGCCATCCACCCGTAGGACCCGTCGGCCAACCGTACCTTGCACCACTGCCCGTCGATGTCCGTGACGGTAACCTGCGTGCCCCGGTCCAGCGAGCACTTCACATCCTCATCGACGCCGGGCCCGTACCGCACGTTGGCGTTCGTGTCGGTCCAGGCCGGCATCTCGGTCAGCTTCTGTCCACCAGTGTACTGCCGCGTGGGGGAGGGGAAGTCGGCGATCGGCGGCGGAGGCGGCGCCGACGACGGGGAGGCGCCGGATGAGCCGTCAGCGTACTTCACGTAGTCCTTGTAGACCCACCCCTGGTGCCCGCCATGCACGCGGACGTTGACCCAGTCGCCCTTCGTCTCGATGACGTGAAGCGTCTGTCCCTTCGGCAGCACTGCCCGGTAGTCGTACCGGACCCCGGGGCCCGCGCGCAAGTAGAGGTTGTCGCCCGATGCAAAGGCCTTGGCGACGGCGCCGGAGGAGCTGTTGACCGAGGGGTTGGTCGCCGCCAGCTGCTGCCCGGTCTCCACGTGGTCGGTTAGCAGGTCGGCATGGATCCACCCGAACCCGCCGGGGGTCCTGACCTTCGCCCAGTCGCCTTCGCGGCCCACCACGTAGACCTTCGTGCCCTTGTCGCGCGTCCCGTAGATCTGGTAGCTAGCGCCCGGGCCGGATCGGACGCGCGCGCTGTCCACCTTGACCCAGGATGCCGAGCCGCTCGGCTCAGAGGCACCGCTCGAGGGCGCGCTGCCGGCGAGCTGCTGGCCCACGGTGACATCATCCGTCAGAAGGTCTGACAGGATCCAGCCGTAGCCGCCGGGGGTCTTGACCTTCGCCCAATCGCCGCTGCGGCCGACCACGTAGACCTTCGTGCCCCTCTTGCGCATCCCATAGCTGGAATGGTCGGTTCCCGGTCCGGAGCGGACGTGGGCCTCGTCCACCTTGACCCATGCGGCGCTGCCGCCCGAGGCGCCGGACGAACCCGACGAGCCGCCCCCGGCCTGGGCCTCGAGCTTCCGGCCCTCCTCCGCGAGAACTGCACGTACTTCTCCATCACGTAGCCGCGCCGCCCGTCCGGCAGCTTGGCATAGCACCAACCGTCGACGAAGGCCGTGACCGTCAGCTTGTCCCCGCGCGTCACCGTCCCGATCACCGGGCGGTCCTCGCCGGGTCCCGAGCGCACCCGCAGGACCTCGGGGATGACCCAGCCCGGGTAGACCTTGGCGAAGGCGACCGAGGAGAACGTGAGGAGCAACAGCCAACAGCCGGCCGCGACGACGGGAAGTCTGCGTTTCATGGCTTCAGTGTCCCCTGCCCGGAGGCCGTTCCGGCGCCCGATAGGTATACCTTCGGCGGGGGGCATGTGTCAAGCGCACCGGCGCCCCTCCGGGGGCCGGGACCGCGCTCCTGGGCTGCTGTGCCCCGAATCCAGGCCATTGGGCGATCTGCGCCTTGCCTCGGGTTCCGCCCCCGGGAAAGCGCGTGTCCCGTCCGGAGGACGGGACACTGGTTCTGACGCTGAGGAGCCGCACAAGGTTCTCAGACGATGCGCCGGGTGAGGCAGATCGTGGTCTCCCTGGCGTTGTGAGGCAGGCGCCGCTCGCGGTGCTCCTGGAAGCGAGGCCCCAGGACCGAGAGGGCTTCCTCGACATGCTGCCGACGGCGTAGGGTCATGAACTTCACCGTCATCACCACCGACCCGTCCGGCTTCAGCAGCGGAAGGAGGGGCAGCATGGCCGAGGCCGACTCCGCCGGGTCCCGGTTCATGTCGCTGGTCAGCAGGTCAAACGGACCGCGGTCGGGCTGGGAAAGCAGCTCCTCCGCATGCCCGCGGAAGTGCGTGACGGCGGGCAGCGCGGCCACCTCAGGCGTAAGCTCCGCCGGATCGACGGCCAGCACCTCCGCCCCGGCCTCGGCCAGCGCCTTCGTCCAGCCGCCCGGCGCCGCGCCCAAGTCCAGGGCGCGCGTGCCAGGCCCGACCGCCAGTCCGAAGGCGGCGAGAGCCTCCCGCAGCTTCTTCTCCGCCCGGTTCAGAGGGCGTTCCCCCGGGGCGTGGATCCGCATGCGGGTGATGCTCTTGTGAACCGCCTCCCCCGCAGCGCAGCACCCGATCCAAGCCCAGTCCTGGAAGATCTCCACATGCACCAGGTAGGCGGGAGCCCCAAAGTCGAAGACACCTGGTGTCTCGCCCTCCAGCCTCAGCCCCACGGCGCGCTGCACGTCGCGGGAGCCGAAGGCGTGCTCGCCCCGGCGCTTGCATTCGACCCTGAAGGTGTCCCCCGATAG
>VGFB01000557.1 GCA_016869015.1 Armatimonadota bacterium | reverse complement strand
TGGGTTTCACCCACGGCTATTCACCAGTCGCCCCTTCGGGGCTGACGGCCGTCAGGGCTTCGTGAAGGGCGGATAGCCTCGACAGCCCCGCAAGGGGCGAACGATGGCTAGCCGTGGGCGAAGCCCACGGAACCCAGCGCCCTCTTGTCCCCCAGCCCCGAAGGGGCGGCAGAACGCCTGCAATCACGAGTGACGGCGCACTAGCGTCGGGTGATGATGTTGACGCGCGTGGTGAAGCCGGCCAGGCCGATCTCCTGCTCGGCGACCGCCCATGACTCGTGCCCGTCGGGGTAGAGCACGAGCACGATGAAGTGCTTGTCCGGGCTCAGTTGGTCGAGCCACTGGTGGAAGGCCCCGTAGGCGTCGGTGATCTCGCTCTGGCCGACCGTGACGCCGGTCTCGTCGAGGATCACCTTACCCTCGCGGCAGGAGACCATCCGCGATTCCAGGGCGCCCTCATCGATCCGGACCCACGGGACGTTCTCCTCGGTACAGACCTGCGTCCCCAGTCGGAAGGTCTCCGCGCCGCCCAGGTCGACGTGGAACCCCACGATCGTCGTCTTGGGGTCGAGCGTCTTGAGCCACTGGCGAAAACGTTCGGCGCCCCCCTGCAGTTCGTCCAACAGGACTGCGTCTCCCAGGTCGGCGACGTACAGCTCCGCGGCGCGCGCGGTGACGGCTCGCACCTTGTGGACGGCCTCCGCGCTGCCGCTCGACTTGTCGCCCATCTTAAACGACAGCATGCCGATGACCATGATCGTGATGAAGATCAGGCCGCCGTTCGTGCAGGCCAGGATGTCGATGAAGGACACGCCAAAGACCTCGTTCACCTGATCCTGATCGTCCATCGCCCTGCCTTCTCCCACGCTTGGCGCCCGACTCTTCGCAACCCGCAACTCGAGACCCGAAGCCCAGGACCGCCGCTCACCCGTCCCGCGTCCGGTCGCTGTTCGCCACGGCCTCCGCCAGCTGCTGCTGAATCCGGTTGAAACCCTCCCAGAGCTCGACCATCAGCGCGGCGTCGATCCAGCCTCGCGGCTCGCCCTGTCCCAGCTCGAGGCGCTGGAGAACCGCCTCGGCGACCTCGGCGTCCACGGCGGCCAGCAGCTCGCGCTCGCGTCGCTGCACCATCGCCACCAGGAACATGCTGGTCGCCACTAGAACCAGGGCGACCAGCGTCGTGTCGAAGGCGACGGCCAAGCCGTACAGCGGCGTCTCGACCGCGCCGCCGAAGTCCTGCAGGTTCTTCGCCTCGGCCAGCTGGCGGAAGCCGCCGATCGCGGTGGACATGCCCAGCAGCGTGCCGGTGAAGCCGCTCACGGGTAGGGCCCAGATCAGCAGCTTCGGCACGGCGTACGCCGAGTGCGAGGCCGCCTCGTCGTGGCGGGCCACTTCCCGAGCCGCTACATAGAGCTCCTGGCGGTTGCGGGCGGTGACGGCGCAGTTCACCGCGCGGATCAGTCGGCGGTCGATCATCGGCGAGGTCTCGCGGAGGAACTCGCCGCACTTCGCCAGCGCATGCGACAGGGCGGGCGGGCCGTCCCGCAGGGCCGCCAACAGCTTGCTGTCGTGCACGCGCGCCGTCTCCCCCACGATCCCGAAGTAGCGGAAGGCCGCCACCACCACCACCCCGGCGAACAGCAGCACCGATACATACGGCAGGGGCCCGCGCTGCATGACCGCCTGGCGGATGTGCCCATCCGGCAGCAAGGCGACCAGCCCCAAGAGAAGACCCCACACCACGAACGCCGCCGCGAACAGCAGCACGCGGACCAGGAGGTGCGAGCGGCTCCGGCCGAAGCTCGCGGGTAGCGGCAGGGGCTGAAGCCGCTGCAGCATCCCCGGATCGACCGCCGGGCCGCCGGGCTCCCCCTGGCGGGCGGCGGGCGGTTGCGCAGCGCCGGAGGGCGCCCCCAGACCCGCGAGCGCGCGCCGGGCCTGCTCATACCCGGGGTCGATCCCCAAGGCCCGGGTATAGGCCAGTCGTGCCTCATCCACCTTGCCCTGGCGCTGCAGGGCCACTCCGAGGTTGAAGGGCACGCTCGCATCCCGCGGCAAGCCCGGCGCCGCCTGGCGCAACGCCTCCCCAGCCTCCCCCTCGCGGCCCTCGAGCATCAGAAGCGTCAGCCCCAGCCAGCGCCAGGCCTCGTGGTCCTTCGAGTCCGCCGCCAGCGCCTGGCGCAAGAGCCGCTCGGCCCCCGAGTACTGGCGAGCCTGCCACAGCGCCTGGAGCGCCTGCATGTCGACCACGGCGGGTCACCTCCGCGTGAGCTTGCGCACGTCCGAGTAGTGGTAACCGTAGCTGCGGGAGCCGTACAGCTGGACCTCCGCGCTGAAGGAGCGGCGTTCCCCGGGCTCAAGCGCGTTGCCCTTGTCGGGGATGACCAGCTCGTTGTAGGCCTGCATCTCGGCGCCCGTCGTGATGACGAAGCGGATCCCCCACAGGGCGTGATCACCGACATTGCGCACTGTGACGTCAATGCGCGCGTGATCGCCGGACAGCAGCTCACCCGAGGTGCTGACCTCAACCGGATCGCGGTTGGCGGCGCTGCACTTGCGCGCAGCGTTCAGCGCCCGCCGACGCACGTCGGGCGTCGCATGCGTGCTCTCCGCCTTCGACCACCAGAGCGCCGCCAGGCACCAGCGCGGCGACGCGTACCCCTCGCACGCCTCCGCCGCCGTGACGGCCACCTTGTAGCTCCGGAGGTCCAGCGCCTCGATCCGGCGGCACAGGTCGATGGTGCGGTCCCAGTTCCTGGCCCGCAGGGCCGCCCGCGCCTGCTCGTACACGTCCTCCGCCTCATCGAGCGCCGCCCGGCGCCTCGCGGCCGACTTCGCGCACCGGCAGAAGCCGTACTCCTTCAGCACGCGTCCGTACAGACCGCGGGCGGCGGAGAAGTCGTGCCGCTTCTCCGCCTCGACGGCGCTCCCATGCAGCTGCTGCGCAGCCAGCTCGGCGGCCAACGTGCGCTGCAGCTGCCGATGGCGGTCCTCGAAGTCCCCAGTCGGGTACTGCGCGGCCTCGTCGACACACCGCCCAGCCGCCTCGAAGCTCCCGCCCTGCCACAGCTCCCATCCGCGCAGCACCAGCGACCCGCCCTTCGCTCGCGGCGCCCAGCGCGAGCGGGTATAGGTGCGGGAGATCTCCGCCAGCGCCAGCTTGGCCGCCCGCAGGTCTCCCGCTCGGAGCGCGGTCAGGGCCTCGTCGTACATGAACCGCGGCGTGTCCGCCCCCCACCAGACCCAGGCCCCCAACCCGAGCACCACGACGACGAGCGCGGCGATGACCAGCGGCTGCACCACGGGCTCCATCCGGTGGGGCAACCGGGCCACCGTCGCGTTCAAGGCTCGGAGCCCCGGGGCGCGGCTGACCACGCCCCGCGCGACGCTGTTGCCGGCCTCCGCGGCCTGCGCCAAGTGCCCGAGGGCTCGCTCGGGATCGTCCTGTTGCCGCCACTGGGCGCAGACCAGCGCGGCAACCCGGTCGCCCTGGCCGGCCAGACGCTCGGCCTCGGCGAGAGCCTCGCCCTTGCCGCTCAGTAGGTCTCGGGCGGCGCCCCACGGCCGCCTTCTTGGTGCGTTCGGCTTGTCCATGAGGACCTTCGGGCGCGCTGTTCGCTGACGCCGGCAGAACACGAATGAGCCGAGCACAGGCCCGGCTCGCGCGTTGCTGTCCACGCTCGGTGTTGCCGGGAGAAACGAGAGGCAGGGCTCACAAGGTTCCGTACACGCTCATGCCGGATCGGCTGAACGCGGACGCGAAGTCCGGCGCGCCGCTCGGGCTGCGGGCGCCTCAGTCTTCGCTCGGGTCGGTCGCGGGTTCGTCCCGTACGTCGCTCCCCCCAAGCGGCTCCCCACAGGACGAGCACTCCGCGCGATCGGGCTCGTTCGTCGCGAAGCACCGCGGGCAGGTGACCAGGGTCGCCCCGCACTTGGTGCACCGTTCGGCCTCGGAACGGCTGATGGCGTCGCAGCGCCAACAATGCACGATCGGCGGGCGTCGGACGGTCGCCGGGCCGCCCCTCTCATCGCCGTCGACTTCCGCGCCCGCCACAAACCGGTCCCCCGTAAGCGCCGGGTAGATGGCCGACTGCACGGACGCCGCGTAGGTGAGCGGGAAGATGCCCAGGAGCAGGGCGAGCACCGCCGCGGCCGCCAGCAGGGGCGCTCCGCC
>VGFB01000556.1 GCA_016869015.1 Armatimonadota bacterium | reverse complement strand
CGCCTCCGGGCCGATGCCGAAGCTCAGGACGCCACCCTCGTGCTTCGTCGCCAACGGCTCGCCGCGCGTGCCGTCGGGGAGGATGGGTCGCACGGTGAGTCCCGTGACGCTGGTCCTGATCGCAACGGTCCCGCGGATCGGCTCCGCCAGGATGGGGCCGGTGCCGCGGCCGGTCACTCGACGACGGAGGGCGTTGTACTTCATCCCCGTGTTCTCGGCGCGGCCGACGGCGGTGAGGAGGAGGCTGGTAGACTCGCCGATCGGTTGATCGGTCAACGAGGCGACGGCAACCGTCGCGAACTCCGTCTCGAGGTTGAGCGTCACGTTCGACAGCGCGATGTCGCCGCGGCCGCCGGGGAAGCCGTAGACGGCTTGCGCGCGCGGCGTGTCGACCGTGCCATAGCGATCGACCCAACTGCGGAAGAGCTGCCCCGTGTCCGAGCGCACGCTACTCGCCTCGCTGGGCATCAGGTCATCGTCGAGGCGCGCCACCCGCCCGGCGTTCGCGGGCGGGTCGCCGAGGACCGTGCGGACCCGGTGCTGCTCGCAGAGACCCTCGTTCAGGCTCGTGTTGCCCCACGGGCCGGGCGAGTCCGCGCCCAGGGCCTCGGCCTCGGGGATGCCGAGAAGAACGGTCTCTTCCGCCACGTCCACGTCCCCCCGCCGGAAGAGCAAAGCCGCGGTGGGGAAGAGCCCGAAGCGCGCGGGGTCGTTGAAGGTCTCGAAGGCGCCCGAGAGCGTGTCGATCGGCACCTGCGAGCTGTGCCGATAGGTGTAGACGGTCAGCCCGCCCCAATCCTGCAGCGCCGCCCCCGCCGCGATCAGCAGTGGGTACTCGGCGCGCCATTCGTTCGGCCAGGGCTGATCCCACTCCGACACGAAGAACGGCTTGCCCAACATCGCGTTGAACGCGAGCCCGCCGAGCGTGTTATTCGTCGCCGCCGTCTGCGCCCGGTTGTCGAAGCTCCCGTCGCCCTGCGGGTGATCCCAGTAGGTGTGCGAGTCCGTGAACGGCCGGTCCTTCAGCGACCAGAGCAGCGCGGCGTTGCGGCTCCAGTTGCTGCCGGTCATCGGGACCCTCACGCCCACCTCGTCCCGCAGGTACCGCTCCATCTCCGCGTAGAAGCCCGCCTGCACCTCGGCCAGGAACCGCACCATCGGGTCGGTCCACTTGGTGAAGTCGACCCTCTCGGCGGGCAGCTCGGTGCCCCGCTCCGCGGCCCACGCGCGGTACCGCGCCTCGAGGTTGCTGCGGAAGGGCTCGTCGGTGATGCCCTGGGTGAACACGTCGTTCTCGTTCGCGAACTCCATCAGCGCGATGGCCGGGTCGTCCTTGTACGCGAGCTTCGTATAGGGGTTCACGTGCGTCCAGAGAGCCTTCGAGTAGGCCTTCTGCAGCTCGATCAGCCGCGCGTCGAAGTTCGAGTACGGCTTGGCGCTGCGGTTCTCGGCGATGGCCTCGTAGCCCGGGACCTCATCACCGGCCTTGAACTTGCGGTTCACCAACTGGTCCAGGTAGATGTAGATGCCCGCGCGTTTCAGGCAGTAGACCAGGTAGTCGAAGCGATCCACGCTCTCCGCGTCGAAGTGCTGGGAATCGTCCCGGCCCTTGTCGATGAGGCTTCGCTCGCCCCAGTCCGTGTCCGCGTGGTGGGTGCGCACGATGTTCACACCGAACCGCTTCAGCCGCTCCGCGATCCGCTCGGACTGCTCGTGAGTGGGGAAGTTCGCGCCCGCGCTGAAGTTCGTGCCCCAGAACCGCACGGGCCGGCCGGTATCGGCGAAGACGAACCGGCCGTCGCGGCAGGTCACGAAGCCCTGCGCGCCAGCCGCCTCGGCGTTCAGGAACGAGACATCCATCGGGCAGCTGTCCCACGGCAGCGTGTAGGCGATCCAGCCGGTGGTGTCGGTCTGATCGCTGACCGCGTCTTCGTCCAGCACGACCTGGAGGCCCGCGTCGAAGCTCAGCGCGAAGTCACACTCGCTCGCGGCACCGGGCTCGATCGTCGCCTCCTGCGCGGAGCCCGGGAACAGGAACCGCAGTTCGATCGTGTCGCCGCCCCAGCCCCGGTTGTCCTGCACCAGGAGCGACATCGGCCGGTCCGCCTCAACCCTGAACCCGCTCGGCTTGCCCGCCGCAACCTCGACCGCCGCGACCCTCCCGTTGTACATGTGCCCCTGGTCGATCTCCGGCGGGATGACGAGGTCCCGCGTCTCGTCGCCCTCCAGGTGGATCGTCTCACCCCGGTAGGCGGCAATGGGAATCGAGAACGAGACCTGATACCCGTTCAACCGCCCGCCGTCGGGGAAGCGGAAGGCGTACTTCAGCCCCAGCGCCCCGTCGTCGAGACCCCGCGCCTGCTCGTTGATCTGCAAGGCCTTCGTTCGGTCCGGCGGTATGGGGAGACGGCCGGTGAAGAGGCGGGTCAGGCTGTCGCCCGAGGCGCTGAAGTTGGCCTGCCCTTGGGTGATGTACGCCCAGCCGACGCCGTGGATGGAGACCTGAACGCTCATCAGGCGCCGGTCGCCCACCACCACCGACGCCTCGCCCGAGCGGCTGAGCACGGCCAGCGGCCTGCTGCGGTCGATGCGCATGGTGGGGTGCTTCTCCTTCACCAGAGCGTCGATCTCCTCGGGCTTGCCGATCAGGGCCGTGAAGCTCCGCGCGGCCTGCTGCCCCGCGAAGACATCCCCCGAGGCCAAGGCGAAGCGGACCTCGAACTCTTGCCCGCCCCACCCGCGGTTGTCCTGCACAAGGGCCGGGCCGACGGCGCTGCCGATCACCGCAAACTCCAGGCCTTCCCCGCAGGCGACCGCGAAGCCCGCGCCGCTACCGCTGAACTGGGGGTCGCCCTCGTCCACCGGCAGCTCCCGGCGACCCTCCCCCGGCAACAGCCGAGCCATCCCGCCCGCAAAGCGCGCCGTCGGCAGGAAGACCGACACGTTCGCCGCCTCCAGCGGCGAATCGTCGCTGAACTCGAGGGCGTAGCCGACGGTCACGGTCTCGGCCTCGGCGGTCGTCCGCTGCTCGAAGCTCAGGGTGCCCTTGGCCGGAGCAGGGAGCGCGATCGTCCCGCGAAGCGCGTCGCCCTCCGCCGCCTGCATCGCGGCCTCCTCCTGGCGGAAGGGCGCCCAGCCCGGCGCGTGTCCGCTGATGGCCATCCGCGCCAGGGGCTGACGGTCGGAAAAGGCGAGGACTCCCTGGGGACTCGTCGTATGCGTGAGCTGTGCAGGACAAAGCCCACACAGGAAAGCGGCGATGCCAAGGAGAGTGGTGCGCATCATTGCCTCCCCGAAAGACGTTGACGTTCCGTGCCTACGGGCCGTCTGACCCGCGCTGCAGAGCAGCGCCTGGTGCGCAGGTCGGGGCTGAGGAGGGTCCTACCGTCTCCGTTCCAGCCGTCGGTAGATGTCCCACCGGCGGCCGATCTCCATGACGATGGTGAGCCGCTCCTCGTCGTCGATCTCATAGGAGATGCGGTAGTGGCCAACGCGGAGCTTCATGAGACCGCGCAAGCGCCCGTGGAGCGGCTCGGCTCCCTGTGGGCGGGGGCTGTCGGTCAAGGCGGCGACGTGCGACACGATGCAGCGCTGCACATCGGGGGAGAGGCGGCCAAGGTCGCGGTCGGCCGCCTTCCCGAAGAGGATCTCGTAGCTCACAGCCCGAGCCGTTCCTTGACCTCGGCCAGCGAGACGGTGCCCTCACTGGCGGCGCGGCGGCGCTCGGCTTCCTGGACCAGGGTCTCGTCGACGAGCGTCTCGGTGAACATCTCGTCGAGGTCACCCTTCCGCAGTCGCCAGGCCCCGCCGAGCTTCATCGCCGGCATCCGCCGTTGCCTGAGGAGTCGGCGGATCGTGTCCGGGGTGGTCCTCAAGTAGGCCGCAGCTTCCTTGGTGGTCAGGATGTCGCTCAGGGCTCGCCGCGTTCGCACATGATCGTGCATCTTGCCCTGTCGAGTCGCATCATAGGGCCCGCAGCCGGGCCTGTCAACCGAAGTGGGCGCGGCCGGTGCGCCCCCCACCAGTGAGGGTCGCGGCGGGAGGTAACCTCGCTTCGCAGGGCGAATCGCCAAGGACTGACCACCAACTCCCTCCCCTGCGAAGGAGCGTTGGTTCCGATGACGACTCCCCCCGAGTCGGGTCTGCCTCCCGTCCCGCCGCCGCCTCCCCCCGGCGCC
>VGFB01000555.1 GCA_016869015.1 Armatimonadota bacterium | reverse complement strand
TGGAGGGCAAGCACGCGGCAGCGGTGGTCACCTCCGGCGGAGCCGGGTCGGAGGAGGTGGAGACCTACATGCTCCGGTTCCTGCGGACGCTGGGTTGCTGGACCGTGGGCAGCGTGAGCGCGGAGGCCGCGCGCCTCTTCGCGGACACCACGCGGGCCGAGGTGTTGGTGGAAGCCGCCGGCCTCGGCGCGGAACTCATCGCCGCGGCGGCGGGTGATCGCCGCTTCCCCGAGCAGCAGGCAGAGCATGATGAGTTCAGGGGCCGGATGCAGCAGCTGGTGACCTTCCGCCGCGAGGAGTGGCCGTATGAGTACGAGTACTGGCAAGCGGCGGGGAGGCTGTGATGGCCTGGGCGGTCGCGTTCCTGATCGGCGCGTGGGCGCAGGCCGCCCCGGCGGAGTGGCCGATGTACCGGCACGACGCGTGGCTGACGGCCCGCAGCGAGGGGGTCGGGGGCCTCGAACGCCCGCAGCTGTCGTGGAGCCATGATCTGCGCGGTTGGGAGGCGCTGGTGGAGGTAAGGCGCGCGGAGGGAGAGACCGAGGCGGCCCTGGCGCTGCCGGCGCAACCGGCCGAGCTGGGCGCGGAGGAGAGGGCGTCGTGGGGCCTGGCGGCGCCGCGGGTTGACCTGGCGGGAGACGGGACGCTCGCGCCGTCGCCCCCCTACGCGGCGGACATCCTCACCGATCGGCCGGGGCTGGAGTGGCCCGATACCGTGATGGAGGACAACGAGCGCGGCTGGTGCGTGCTGTACGGGATGGAGAACGGACAGCGGAAAGAGCTCTGGCGGAGCGAGCAGTTCCGCGTATATCAGGGCCCTCACCCCATCGTGGGCGACGCGAACGCCGACGGGCAGCTCGACGTGATCGCCTGTCCGCACTACCAGATGGTGGTGATGGACGGGCGGACGGGCCAGACCATCCAGCAGCTCCGCTGGCACGACGGCCGGAACTACGGGCACTTCGTCGGGAAGAACATCGACGATGACCCGGCGCTGGAGTTCCTGGTGCTCGCCGACTTCTACACGCACATCGACCTGATCGACAACGACGGGGCGGAGCTCCGGTTGCTGTGGCGGAAGGAGATCGAGCTGCGCATCGCCGCCAAGGACAAGATCCTGCGGCCCCGCTGGGATTCGCTGCAGGACCTCGACGGCGACGGACGGTTTGAGGTGATCGCGAACCTCTACAACGACGCCGGCGACGGGCGCTGGCACCTGATGGTGTGGGAGGCGCTGACCGGAGAGACGGTGGCCGACCTGCCCGGCACGTTCCTCACCGGGTTGGAGGATGTGGACCGCGATGGGCGGGTGGAGCTGTTCTGCTGTGAGGCGCCGGCGCTCTTCGAGCCGACCTCGGCGCGGCTGTCGATCCTGAACCTCGTGGACGGGCGGACGCGGGAGCGCGCGGCGATTCCGGACGGGGCGTGGGTCACGATGCCGAACCGGTACCCGCTCAACATCAACAGTCTCGTGGCCCATGCGGAGCGTAACGTCGTGACGGTTGACCAAGAGGACGGCCGGCGGGGCGTCGTCTGGGTCAGGGCCGAGGGCGACGGCTGCGCTCTGGAGTGCCGGACACTCGCGCCCGACGACGAACTGCAACTGCAATGGAAGCTGGGGCTCGCGGTGGCGCCGAGCGCCGTGCGCGCGGCGGGTCGGCAAGAGGAGGGACTGCTGATCGGGGTGCAAGTCGGGCACGACATTGCGGCGAGGCTCGCGGCCTGTCAGGCAAGGCCGCTGGCGTGGAGCCGCACGCGTCCGGAGCGGGCGCGGTGGGGCAACCTGATCGCGGCCGACCTGGACGGCGACGAGCGGGTGAGCGTGGTCACGACGACGGCCAACCGGGAAGTCGCCGCGCTGGGGTTCCGGGACGGCGAGCCGACGGAGCGGTGGCGGCACCGGGGCGCCGGGACCCTCGCGGCGGGTGACTTCGACGGCGACGGGGCCAAGGAGGCGGCGATGCTGGGGTGGGAGCCGTCGGGGGAAGGCAACGTGACTGTAATCGACGGCTCGGGCGAGAGGCAATGGCGCGCGCCGATTGCCGGCTTCCCCGGGCCGCTGGAGCCGTGGAACTTCGGAACGCTCACGACCCTGGCGGTCGGGAGGTTGGGCGGCGCGACGCACGACGACATGCTGGTGTTCGCGCGGCGGAGCACGATGCACAGCGACGAGGGCCATGCCCTCAACGGGCGGGACGGCTCCCCCCTGTGGCGGCGGCCGACGGTCTCAGACGGCGCGCAGGAGGGCGGGTTCGGCGGCGTTCCGGTGGCGCTGTACGATGTGGACGGGGACGGCGGCGCGGACGCAATCAACCTGTACCCGGTCAACCTCTCCGTGGTGAGCGGCCGGGACGGCGCCCAACTGGTCGGACGCAGCGCGGCGGGGGACTCGATCTTCCCGGGCATCTGGGCCGCCTACTCGGAGCCCACGCTCTTCGACTACACCGGCGACGGCGCCCCGGAGCTCACCTGGAACGGGCAGTACTGCCTGGGGATGACGAACCTGCAGGGCGACACGCTCTGGGCCAAGACGCCGCCGGCCACTGGCTTTCCCTGCGACGCCGACGGGGATGGCCGGTGGGAGATGGCCTCAGCGCAGGGGACGACCCTCCGGTGGCTCGATCCGACAACCGGCGACGAACGATGGACGCTGCCGCTCCCGGGAACGGCCGGCGCCTTCGCCATCGCGGACGTGGACGGCGACGGGGCGGAGGAGACGCTGGTGGCCTGCGGACAACGGCTGGTCGCCGCCAGTGCGCCGGAGGGCCGACCGCGGGTTCTGTGGGAATTGGAGGCGCCAGCCGGTATCGAGGAGTTCATCCTGGCGGACACGAACGCGGATGACCGCCTCGAGGCGGTTCTCCAATGCGCGGATGGGGTGCTGCGAGGAGTGAAGGGCTAGTGCGTCTATAGGAGAACATACGCGCCGTGGTTGTTGCCCGTACCTGGGACCGCAGGGCGTCCCGCCTGCTGGCCTGGCGGGTGGTGGCCCCGGTGTGGCGGCCGTCGCCGTTCTCCCCTCTCCCTTCAGGAGAGGGGCCGGGGGTGAGGCCTCCACCGCGCCGTCGCCGTTGCCATCCGCGCGTAGCGCGTCGGCCCGAAGGGCCGCTTGGTGCGCCGTCACTCGTGATTGTGAGGATGTGTCGTCGTCGCGCGAAGCGCCCACTTCGACAACGACGGTGACGGAGCAGCGCTCCGTCCTACGACAACGACGGTGGCCGAGCAGCGCTCCGTCCTACGTGGGCACAGCACGGCCGAAGAAGGACACGCGCATGGAAGTCAAGGGCAACGTGGTCCATGAGGTTCGGGGACTGTACCAGGTGATCCAGTTCGTCCCCCTCCGGCGGACGGAGGGTGTCTCCTTCGACTTCCTCCCACTGGGGGCCCTCCTGCGCATCGACGCGATCGACCGGGTCATGCACGCCCCGGGCGCGTTCTCGCCCGGCTCGGTGGGGGCCGTGACGAGGCCCTGGTACATGCATCCGCACCAGGACGACCACCTCGTCGTGCTGCACGGGACGCGGGATGTGGAGATCTACTCGACGGCGCACGGCCGCGTCGAGCGCTTCCTCGTGGAGCCCGACCGGATCGAGATGAACGGCGACCTGTTGCACGAGGGGCCGGCCGTGCTGGTGTGGCCGCGCAAGGTCTTCCATCGCGTGTGGAGCGGCGAGCAGGGCTCGGCGTCGCTAAACCTCGCGACGCATCACGAGGGGTTCGACCTCAACACGAACTTCAACGTGTACGATCTGGAACCGGAGACCGGCCGCTTCGAGGTCATCCGCGCGGGGCACCTCGACCAGGGCGGTCGGCGCTAGTGCGGTGTCACTCGTGATTGCCGCACGGTCAGGCGTGCCACGATGGTACACCTCTTTGGTCACGAGTGAGAGACCATCAATGGTCGGTTGGCGGTGACTGCGTTGATTCCGCCGCCCCTTCGGGGCTCAAGAGGAGAGGGGCCTCGGCGGCCCGTGGGTTTCACCCACGGCTATTCACCAGTCGCCCCTTCGGGGCTCAAGAGGAGAGGGGCC
Organism: Armatimonadota bacterium; assembly: GCA_016869015.1. Classification (GTDB taxonomy): domain Bacteria; phylum Armatimonadota; class Zipacnadia; order Zipacnadales; family VGFC01; genus VGFC01. The sequence goes on along the minus strand of VGFB01000555.1, from coordinate 156 downwards.
TCGGCGGCCCGTGGGTTTCACCCACGGCCATTCACCAGTCGCCCCTTCGGGGCTCAAGAGGAGAGGGGCCTCGGCGGCCCGTGGGTTTCACCCACGGCCATTCACCAGTCGCCCCTTCGGGGCTCAAGAGGAGAGGGGCCTCGGCGGCCCGTGGGT
>VGFB01000554.1 GCA_016869015.1 Armatimonadota bacterium | reverse complement strand
GGTGTTCATCACCCAGCTCTGGAACGCGAAGCTGAAGAAGTCCGCGAACTCCGGCGGCAGGCCCTCCACCCCCAGAATCGTCTGCTCGAACAGCTTCGTGCGCCGGTCGATGATGTCCCGCTCGTCCACGGCATACCGCACCACCTCCGCCGGCGACCTGAAGTACTCGAGGTACTTGAAGCCGTAGGCGCGGTTCGGCGCCTCGAGAACCGGCTCGGCGCACCACCCGACATGGTAGAAGGACCGCCGCGCGACGCCGCCCGGCTCCAGGGCAAACCGCCAGCTCAGGCCGTCGACCGGCTGCCACAGCGCGACCGGCACGCTCAGCCTCCCGTCCGCATCCCGAGCGAGCTTGGCGGGCTCGACGGTCGGCCGCGTGCGCCGGGCCTCGACCTCCCCGGCCAGGGGACGAACGTCCACCTCGGCCTCGGTGGCCCACGCCTGCTGCGTCGCCTTGCCGAACTGCCGGACGTGATGCACGGCGCCGAGGAGGCCCGGGGCGTCGAGCGGCTCCACGCTGCTGCCCGCCCGGCGGGCCTGGCCCACGTAGACCGTTCCCTCGCCGCCGAGCCCCGAGCGGTCGCGCACGGTGGCCTCCAGCCGGAGATAGGGCGCCGTAGAGAGCTTCAAGTCCTGGGGGTAGAACGGCGCGGAGAAGGTGAACTCGACCTCGTAGGACAGGTCGGGTGCGCGGCACAGGTAGGTCAGCGTCGTAGGGGTGATGGACTGTCGGATGAGCGAGAAGGCGGGCAGGTCCTCCGTGAAGGGGAGGGCATATGCCGCGGGGCCCTGCTGCGTGCCAAAGACCATCTCATACGGCGCGTCCGCCCAGCGCTGCGCATCCCGCTCGAAGTACGCGACCGCGTAGTCGGCATGGCCCAGAGCGCCCTGCCACCAAGCGCGGGTGCGCGGGCGAGGGTTGAACGCCACGCGCGAGCCGAACTTGCCGATGGACGTCTCAAAGAGGCCGGTGAGATACGGGGCGTCGGGCTCCTCGCCGGGCCGGACGCGGGCCGGGGGGATGTCCGGCAGGACCTCCACGGCGAGCTCGTCGTTGTAGACGCGGAGGAAGCAGAACTTCGCGTTGTCGGTCTGCGCCGCGAAGTGCAGGTCCAGCACGGGCTCGTCCAGGCGAATGCGGAAGGCCTTGACCAGCGCCTCCCCGGGGGCGACCTCGGAGAGAATGTCGAAGTCCCGCAGGAGGGCCTGGCGGTTGGCGGTCAGTGAGAAGACGCGCTCCCCCGGCGTCAGGAACTTCAGCTCGGTGAGGCCGATCTTGAGGCCGTAGGCGCCCGCGGGTAGGCCGTGAAGACGCACATGGAAGTCGGCCCCATAGCGTTCGCGCTGGAAGCGGGCGTCATCGGTCGTCTCGTAGACCGGACGCGTTTCCGTCCACAGCTGCGTGTCGCCCACGAGCTCCACGTAGGCGATGGGAGGAGCCGGAGCCGCTGCAGCGGCCGTTGAGCCGACCAGGACCGTGAGAGCAGACAGGGCGCGGATCTGGGCCAAGCATCCCTCCGCGGGCCGGCGGCGGCTGGTGTCGTCGGCAGGCCGCCGGGGGGGTCGCGTAGAATGTACCCCGGCCGGAGCGGACTGTCAAACACGCTGCGCCAATGCCCGCGCGGCATCTCTGGAGGAGACTCATGTCCGGAAGACTCGATCGCAGGCGCTTCCTGCTCACGTCGGCCGGTCTGGCGACAGCCGGAGGGGCGACACTGCTGGCCGGGTGCCCGGAGCGTCCGTCGACGGACCCTCCGGGCGGGACCCCGAGCGCCGGCGGCGCCGGAGAGACCGTGGGCACGGCCGGCAAGGTCGGCGCCAACCGACTGGTCGATCACCCGACCCCCGACGTGCAAGCCGTCATCGCCCGCGGCGCTTCCCGCGCGGCGATGGTGAAGACCGCCGTCGACGCCTACGGAGGCATGGGAGCTTTCGTGAAAGGCGGCGACCGCGTCCTCATCAAGCCGAACATCGGCTGGGCCATGGGCCCGGAGATGGGGGTCAACGCTCACCCGGAGATCGTCGCCGCGGTCGTGAAGCTCTGTAAGGAGGCCGGGGCGACGGAAATCCTCATCGGCGAGCATTCCTGCGACAAGTGGGCCGCGGTGAAGGAGATCTCCGGCCTGCCGGAAGCCGCCGAGGCCGCCGGGGCGCACGTCCTGGGCTGGGGGAATGATGACCGGCTCTACCAGGAAGTGGACTTCCCGGACGGCAAGAGCACCCGCTCCGACCTCGTTGCCAAGGACCTGCTCGAGTGCGACGTGCTGATCAACATCCCCAAGTTCAAGCACCACAGCGCGACCGGCATCTGCGGCGCGATGAAGAACCAGATGGGCGTCATCCTGCGACCCCAGAGCTACCACCAGACCCCCGACCCCACCAGAGGCGACCCGAACCTGCACGTGAACATCGCCGACCTGGCCTCGGCCGTGCGCCCCACGCTCAACATCGTCGATGTGACGAACTGCTGCGTCAGCGGCGGGCCGAAGGGCGGACCGGGCGCCGAGGTCAAGGACTTCGGCACGGTGATCGTCAGCGCCGATATCGTCGCGTGCGATGCGTTGGGTACCGAAGTGCTGGGGATCTGCCGGGTGGAGGAGGTGCCGCACATCCGCATCGCAGCCGATGAGCGGAAGTTGGGGGCGCTGCTGAAGGCCGACAGCTCGGCCGTCAAGACGATCGTTGCCTGAGGCGGGTGGTCGAAGACGGGCGACCCACTGGAAGCCGTCTCCGACCCTCGCCGGCCGGGCTCTCGGCTCGCCAGCCCCTTCCGACGAGGTCGTCGAGCGACCTCGCCAGTCCGTCCATAGGAGAACCTACGCGCCGTGGTTGTGGCCCGCACCTGGGACCGCAGGGCGTCCCGCCTGCTGGCCTGGCTCGTGGTGGCCCCGGTGTGGCGGCTGTCGCCGTTCTCCCCTCTCCCTTCAGGAGAGGGGCCGGGGGTGAGGCCTCCACCGCGCCGTCGTCGTTGCCGTGCGCGCGTAGCGCGTCGGCCCACCGGGCCGCTCAGTCCGCGGCGGCCGTAAGCTCCGCGTGCTTCAGGCTGTCGGCGCGTCGCCACTTGGCGTGCCAGTCGGCCCAGAGGATGTTCAGACCGTGGTTGTGGCGGGTGTAGGCGTCCCGGGCCCAGGAATCCCATCCGGCGGGATCCGCGTCCAGCGCGTTGTTGTCCGTCAGCTCGACGCCGTGATCCGGCTCGGCGCCGTCGAACATCACGATGGTGCCGGAGGGGTCCTCGAACACGGAGATCGGGTAGGGAACACCCGGCGCGAACTCGCACCCCCGATTGAAGCAGTAGCTCCACCACCGTTCGTTCGGCGTGCCGAGCGGGTGACACCCGCGGTCATCCGGGCAGCGGAACATCTGCTCGTTCTTCACATACGGGATCAGCCGGACAATGAAGGTGTCGTAGCGCCAGTCGTAGGTGGGGTAGGGCGCCTCGTCGTCGTTGTGCGCGGGCAGCATCTCGTCGTAGTCCTGGCTGTACATGTCCACCGCCAGACCGAACTGCTTCAGGTTCGACAGGCAGGAAGTCTGGCGGGCCTTCGCGCGCGCGCGCGAGAAGACGGGGAACAGGATCGACGCCAGGATGGCGATGATGGCGATGACGACCAGTAGCTCGATGAGGGTGAACCCGGCCTGACGCATTCCTCGCACGGCGCGATCCTCCCCGTTCAGCCTGCGTGATGGGACGACACGGCACCTTGCAGAACGCTCGGCCGCCCGCGCGGGTTCGACCTGCCGAGCGCAGACGGGGACTCATGACAAAGGGACGGCGCGCAGCCTGCCGTCCCCTCGATACGCTGTCTTCAGCTGTTCCGCCGGCCGGTCAGTGGGAGGCCGACTTCGCCCCCTCCTCGCCCGTCGGCCTGGGCAGCTCCTGGGAGGCCTCGGTCATGGCCGCCTTGAGGCCTTCGGCGGTCAGCGTGCCCTTCCCGCCGTAGGCCTTCTCAAGGCGCTGGTTCACGATGGCGATCACGTCGTCGGTCGACCAGCCGTGCCCCCCCTCGGGCGACTTCCCTTCGGACATCGCGGGGGGAGCCGGGGTCGGTCCCGTCAGGTACACAACGCGCTTCTCCTTGCCCGTGCCCAACTCGAACTTCATGTCCCCATTGAGCGTCACGCCGGACTCGCAGCCCAGCTCCGGTGCCGCTTCGGTCTTGGCAGAGGCCTTTTCATTGCCGGGCGCCAC
>VGFB01000553.1 GCA_016869015.1 Armatimonadota bacterium | reverse complement strand
CCGCCTCCCGAGGGCGTTGCCGTGGCTGGAGGCGCGGAACGTGGTCTATCGGGGGCTGACCCTTGATGTCCGCGTGACCCCTACGTCGGCCCGGCTGGTCTCGAGGACCCCCGGCTACCACTTCGCCTGGCAGCAGGCTTTCCCCGAGGGTGAGGGGTGCGTGTTCACGGAGCCGCCTCCGCCCGTGAAGGGCTTCCCGGCGCGCCCGAGACCTGCATCGAGCGCGCTTACAGCCGAGTGGATCTGGGCCGCGCCAGCGGCTCAGGAGGAGGAGACCGTCTTCCTGCGGAGGGTCTTTGAGCTGCCCGCCAGGCCCGCCCGCGCCACAGCGGACGTGGCCGTGGACAACTACTGGACCCTCTACGTGAACGGGGAGGAAGTGGCGACCGGCGAGGGCTGGGCGGCGCTGACCCGGGTGGGGATCGCCGGGCGCCTCATCAGGGGCCGCAACGTCATCGGCGTGAGGGCGCGCAACGCGGGCGGCCCGGCCGGGGCCCTCATCCGCGTGCGGATCGGCTCCGGAGACCGCGCCGTGCGTCTCGACTCGAACGCCGACTGGCGCGCCTCCCGCGAGGCGCCCCCCGACTGGTCGACGGCCGACTTCGACGACGCCGCCTGGCCGTCCGCCCTCTCCCTCGGCCGTCCGCCTGCCGGCCCGTGGGGCGAGGTCAGCGTACCTCCGGGGGGTTGATCGGGCAAGCCGGGCTGCATCGGCGTCGGGTCAGCCGCTCTGGGGGAGCAGATCCGTCCGGGCGGCGCGCACGACCTCATCCAGCGCCGCCGCGGTGTCGTCCGGGAGGGGCTCGGGCTCGTGGCTCGCCCGCAGAGCCTCGGTCCGCGCGCGGCAGCGGTCCTCGAGGCTCTGCGCGCCGGAACTCAACCACGCGTCGTAAAACCGCCGGTCCAGCAGCTTCGGGAACCAGAGGGCGTTGCGGAAGTTGAGCGCCGTGTGATCCGCGTTGATGTAGCTCCCGCCCGGACCGACCTCGCGCACGACATCGAGCGCGAAGGCCTCCTCGCCGAAGTCCAGCTCCCGCAGCACGCTCTCGACGAAGCCGATCACCTCGTCCTGAAACACCAGCATGTCCAGCGAACTCGCCTGATCGACGCCCGAGATCCCCATGTGACCGAAGATGTCCGCCCCCCCGGCAGCGCCGAGCATCAGCGTGATCCCGGCTTCGAGGCCCGCCTGACCGTCCGGGCGCTTGCTGTCGGTGAGGCCCACATTGATGTAGACCGGGAAGCCGTAGTGCTTACCGATCTGCGTCATGGCGACGCCGAAGAGGGCCTGTTCGGGTCCGGAGAAGATGAGCTGCGTGGTGCCCATGTCGAAGGCATGCGGGATTCCGCCATACATCACCGGCATCCCCGGCCGGATGAGCTGCGTGACGCACACGCCCGCGAGGATCTCCGCGTTCTCCTGGGCCAGCGTCGCCGCGAGCGTGCAGGGCGCGGACAGGCCCATCTGCGCCATCGGCCCGATGGGCACCGGAAGGTTGAGGCGGGCCGTCTCGAAGAGCACATCGACCCCGTTGAAGGGGAAGCGCAGCGGGCTGATCGGCTCGAGAAAGGGGTAGCAGACCGGGTGCTCGCGCGCCCGCCGCTCGTCGCCCCGCAGGGCGATGGTCATGTCCACGAGGTACTTCGCCGAGGCGCGGTCGTGGAACCAGAAGTGGATCGGCTTCGTGGTGTGCCGCAGCATCTGCGACATCACCTCGATGCACTTCAGCGGCGTCGGCACGTCCTGCGGGTCGGTCATCGCGCCGACGAGGTTGATGTGAGCCAGCGCGTCGCCCATGCGAGCGGCGACCGCCGCATCCGCCAGCCTGGCCGGTCGCCGGCGCCCTCCGGGCCGGTCGATCCAGTGTCCCTCCCCGGCGATGCTGTTGTAGTTGCGCTCGCCGAATCCGAAGCGCGCCGTCTTGCCGAGATCGCGCCCGTAGAGGGTGAACTGCTTGCCCGCCGTCGCGAGGCAGCGGTCCACGAGCTCCGCTGGAATCCGAACGCGCTCCGTAGCGAGGTCCACCGTCGCGCCGGAATCGGCAAGGCGGGAGAGAAGCTCCGGGTGCGGGAGGTGGACGCCCACATCGGCGAGGACCGCGAGGGACGCCTCGTGGACGCGGGTGATCTGGTCGCCGGAGAGGAGTCGGACGTGCATGTGGCTCACGCTTCTACGCGAAGTTCGGCAGGTGCTCCGCCTGGGCCGCCAGCAGGTCGTCGGCCAGGGCCTCGGCCGCCGCCAGGTCGGGCACGCTGCGGTCGTAGAGCAGCGCCTGCACCACAAGACTCCGGTCGCCGCGGATGGCGGCCTCGACGGTGATCTCGACGCCGTAGAGCGCCTCCGTGACCCACGCCAGAATCCCCGGCGGCATCGGCGGGAGCGCGGTCGGGAGGCAGCCGGCGGCGGTCGCCGTTACGGGCATCTCCAGCACGAAGTCTCGCGGGATGCCGTCGACCGTGCGGTTGGGCACGTTCATCGGGAAGACCTCGTGCCGATCGGCGAGGATCGACGCGATGATCGGCAGGAGCGCCTCGTGCTCCCCCAGCGTGCGCTGGAACAGCCCCTCCTCCAGCGGCTCCTCACCCCGCGCCTGCCGCTTGCGGCGCTCCCAGGTCTCGTCTCCGCCGTTGATGACGCGGAGGATCTCATCCACCAGCGGCTTCCCATACTCCGCGTCGTGGAAGAAGCGCTCGGGGAAGAACTCGACGACGTGCCGGTCGAGCACCGCCGGGAAGGCGCCGTAGGTCCGGCACAGCTCCCACGAGAACGGGTTGTCCTTCGAGTCCAGGCGCGGCAGGACTGCCGCGATGCGCGGCCAGAGGTCCTCGCCTCCGCGCGTGAGGTGCGTGATCCACGTCAGGTGGTTCATGCCCACGTATAGCGATGCGATCTCGGCGTAAGGGACGCCGATCTTCTCGCAGAGGTACCGCAGTGTGCCCTGCACGCCGTGGCACAGGCCGACGACCCGCGCGCACGTGGCCTTGTTCACCGCGCGGCAGATGGCGGCCATCGGGTTGGCGTAGTTGAAGAAGTGCGCGTCCGGGCAGAGGCACGCCACGTCGTTGGCGATGTCCAGCATCGCGGGAATCTGGCGCAGCGCCCGCGAGATGCCCCCGGGGCCGACGGTGTCGGCGACCGGCTGGTAGATGCCGTGCCTCAACGGCACCTCCGCATCGCGCCGCCAGCCGTCGCGCCCACCCACCGCAATGGTCGTGACGACGAAGTCCGCGCCGGGGAGGATGTCGCACCGGTCGGTGGAGGCCTGCACGGCCACCTCCAACCCCGTCTGCTGAACCATGCGGGTCACGAGGCCGTCCGCCACGGCCAGCGCTTCCTCGTTGATGTCCACCAGCCCGATCGTCCACTGCGCCTCAATGCCCGAGGCCAGCAGGTCGGCCACCAGCCCGGCGGTGAACGAGGCGCTGCCCGCGCCAATGATGACGAGCTTACGTCTGTGCATGGAGAGCCTCCAGAGCGTGAGCGGGCGGTTGTGGACGGTCGGGCGGCGGCAGGGAGCGGTCCGTGGGTCCGCGCGATTGTCGGGGAGTGACGCCGGAACTCCAGAGGCCGAGTTCCGGCGTCACTCCCCTGCAGAACCGAGGCTTGAGAAAGGCCCGGGCGGGCTACCGGTTGCCGGCGGCCAGGCCGTTGTCGATGAGGTAGCGGTAGCTGTCCTCCACGGCCTGCACCATGTCCGTCCCGCACGAGTCCAGCTCGACGATCAGCCACTCGAGCACGGCCAGATCGGCAGCGGCGATGATCGAGGGCATGTCCAGGACGCCCTGGCCGACAGCGGTGTGCGGCTGCGGCGGATCGATCATGCCGTCCTTGATGTGCAGCAGCGGCGCGCGGTCCTTCAGGCGCGCGACGGTCTCCGCGGAATCAGGCCCGCCGACGGCGATCCAGTACACGTCGAGCTGCGCGAAGAGGTTCGGCGCCTGCTCCAGAATCACGTCCTCGGGGAGAACGCCCTCGACGGGCTGGAACTCGGCCCAGTGGTTGTGGATCCCGAGGCGCACACCGGAGTCCCCCAGCGCCTCGGTGCCGGCGCGCAGCCGCTCGGCCGCGGCCTGGACGTCCGCCGCGGTGTCCAGCGCGCCGCCGGGCCCGGTGACCAAGCGCGTGTGGCCGAGCTCTCCACACTCATCGATGATCTGTTGCGCGTTCTCGGTGGTGGGGGTGCCCCCATAG